>CAYGWQ010000031.1:0-27336 GCA_964353465.1 uncultured Acidobacteriota bacterium
GCGGTCGGAGGTCTGAGGTCGGAGGTCGGAGGTCTGAAGTCGGAGGTCTGAGGTCTGAAGTCTGAGGTCTGAGGTCTGAGGTCTGAGGTCGAGGGTCTGAGGTCTGAGGTCGGAAAGGTGGTGGAGGTGGCGGGAATCGAACCCGCGTCCGAAAGCCTTCAGCTAGCAGAGACTACATGCGTATCCGATTCGTTTGATTTCGCAAACGCCCCGATCGAACCAGCAAGGTCGTTGCGCCGCTAGCCCTGTAGAGTTTCGGCTTGGATCCCAGAGCCTAGATCCTCACCTAGCCTGCTAGTCGGCGTCTCAATCCAGTTCCGCAGGCTGAACCGGCGAGACGTGACCGCCTAAGCGGCCAGTGCTAACTGATTGTCAGCAGTTACGTTATTTCCACGATTTTACGAGTCGCGGAGCACTCGGCATGCCTCTACTGCCTCTTGACCCCCGTCGAATCCAGTTCACCCCCAACCAAACCGATCAAAAACTGTACGTAATAATCATAGTTGTCGGATTGCATCCAGTCAATGAAATCCGGATGCCATGATTTCGACACTGCACCACAGAAATCCTTCGCCGAGGCCAGGGCACTTTCATAGTCGGTTCGGAGGTCTCGTTACCGCCCGTCAGCTTTCCATGATCCGCTCGCATGGACGGGTTGGCAGATTCAAATTTTTGTATGAAATGTTGTTGACAGGCCGAAAAGCGGTTAATAGAATACCACTATTAATCCGTGGCTAGCTAGAATACCCCCCCGGCGGTATTCAAGAGTACTGCTTTGATGCGTTGGAGAGAAGGGATCCAGTTTGCCTAAAAAGAGGCTTTATACCTATATTGTAGCAGGACACTCGGCAAAAAAGGTCTGGTACCTCTCGGTTCCTTACTCCATCCTTGCAGTAACCGGAGTGCTGGCGCTCGTGGGACTGGCCGCCATCAGTGCCGGCACGCTCTCTTATGGGAGGATGCTGCTCAAGGTTCTGGATTACGAGAAGCGCGTTTCCGAAAGTGACAAGCTGCGCACGGAAAACCACAACTACAAGGTGCAGACGGCGCAGTTGGGAGAAAAGATCGACTTCCTGGAAACTCTCTCTCATAAACTGGAGATCTTTTCCGGGATGAAATCTCCCAAAGCCGTCGGGGGCGTGGGTGGGGGTACCAGCAACAATCAGGCCCGGCCGGTCCCTACCGATCCGATCGCGTCGCTCGCCGCCTATAACAATAAGGTCTCCTCCTTAGAGGACAGCTATCGCTCGCTGGATAATCTGATTACCGAAAACGTTCTCTGGCTTGCGGCACAGCCGACTATTATGCCGGTCAAGGGCTACATAACCGAGGGGTGGGGCCAGAGGCCGGATCCGTTTAATCCTGCAGTGAAGGAGCACCATCCGGCAGTGGACATTTCAGCTCCCAAGGGAAGCCGGGTCGTCGCCACCGCAGACGCCATCGTTATCTTCTCGGGCCAGCGCGCAGGCTATGGGAACATGGTTGTTCTGGATCACAAATTCGGCATGACTACTCGATACGCTCACCTGCAGCGCATCGACGTTCAGGTAGGCCAACACGTCTCCCGCGGTGAAATCATTGGTTCCGTTGGAGAAACCGGGAGAACAACCGGGCCTCACCTGCACTATGAGGTCTGGCAACGCAATATTCCGGTAAACCCCGCCAGATATTTTCCCAAGATCGGCTGAGCGAGAACTCAGAACGTCCCTCCGCCCTTTTTCCTTGAAATCACCGGATCGCACTCCCTCCTGGCCTTAGGATTCCTCCCGACGCTTCCGGTGTTCCTCTCCACACCGAGCCGGACCGGGCCCGTGGTTTTTGGCGCTTCAGCCGGCATCAATCGATGTGAAAAAACGCTTTTTCACAACCCTGCGATTCAGACAGCAGGCGCCGCAAGGCGGGAAGGGGCAGAAAAAGCGAACCACGAAGACCTCGAAGACCTCAAAGGGGCGAGCGCTTTTGCCTCCTCTCAATTCATCCGCGAAAGCTCTTCTTTGAGGTCTTCGTGGTTCGTTTCTGTTGCCGGTGTCTGAAACGCAGTTCACAACCGCAACTCGTTGACTGGCACATACCTATCTGATAAATTACAAAGTTTATACCCAGCCGGAGATTTTCCTGCATGTTCAACGCGATTCTCACCAAAATCGTAGGCAGCAAGAACGAGCGCGACCTGAAAAGGCTCGCGCCGATCGTCGAGCACATCAATGGGCTGGAATCGGAGATGCAGCGCTTATCGGATGTGCAGCTGGGCGAACTCACGCCCAAATTCCGCAGGCGTCTTGCGGATGGAGAGTCGCTCGACGACCTGCTGCCCGAGGCGTTTGCGGCAGTCCGTGAAGCTGGCCGGCGTGCGCTGAACATGCGCCACTTCGACGTGCAACTTATCGGCGGCATGGTGCTGCACCACGGGAAGATCGCCGAGATGAAGACCGGCGAAGGAAAGACCCTGGTGGCGACTCTTCCGGCGTATCTCAACGCCTTGGCAGGGAAGGGCGTCCACATCGTCACCGTCAATGATTATCTGGCCGGGCGCGACAGTGAATGGATGGCAGCGATCTACCGGCACATGGGGCTGACCGTCGGCTGCATCCAGCACCCGCTTTCGGATGAAGAGCGCAAGGCCGCCTACAGAGCGGACATCACCTACGGAACCAATAACGAACTCGGTTTCGATTACCTCCGCGACAACATGAAGTACGATCTGGCCGACTGTGTTCAGAGGGGATTCAGCTTCGCCATCGTAGACGAGGTCGACTCCATCCTGATTGACGAGGCGCGCACGCCGCTGATCATTTCCGGACCCGCCGAAGAATCCACGGATAAATACTACAAGATCGATCGCATCGTCCCCAAGCTGCGCCGGGACGTCGACTACCAGGTGGATGAAAAGGCGCGGACGGTGAATCTGACCGAAGAAGGCGTCGAGAAGGCTGAAAAACTCCTCGCCGTGGGCAATCTTTTTGAACCCCAGAACATGGATTGGGTGCACCACATCTACCAGGCATTAAAGGCCCATCTGCTCTTCAAGAGGGATGTGGACTACATGGTCAAGGATGCGGAGGTTGTGATCGTCGACGAGTTCACCGGGCGGCTCATGCCGGGGCGCCGATATAGCGACGGCCTCCACCAGGCCCTGGAGGCCAAAGAAAACGTAAAGATCGAGCGCGAGAACCAGACCCTGGCCACCGTCACCTTCCAGAACTACTTCCGGATGTACAAGAAGCTGGCAGGGATGACCGGCACCGCGGAGACAGAGGCCGAGGAGTTCTTCAAGATTTACAAGCTCGAAGTGATGGTCATTCCTCCCAACCGAACCCTGATACGCACCGAGTATCCCGACATTATCTACCGTACGGAGCGCGAGAAATACAACGCCGTGGTCGAGGAAATCCGCGGGCTGCATGAATTGGGACAGCCGGTCCTGGTGGGGACCATTTCCATCGAAAACTCGGAAAAACTCAGCACCCAGCTGAAGCGCCGCGGCATTCCGCACGTCGTCCTGAATGCCAAGTACCACGCCAAAGAAGCGGAGATTGTCGCCCAGGCGGGCAGAAAGAAAGCCGTTACGATTGCGACCAATATGGCAGGCCGCGGCACCGACATCCTGTTGGGAGGCAATCCTGAATACCTCACGCTGCAGAGTCTGCGCGAGAAAAGCCTGACTCCGGAAACGATCGCCAGGCAGGAATACGATCGCATCCGCGAGCACTGGCGGTCGGTTTGCCCGAAAGAACATGACGAGGTCGTCGCTCTCGGCGGGTTGCATATCCTCGGCACCGAACGTCATGAAGCCCGACGCATCGACAATCAGCTGCGAGGCCGTGCCGGGCGCCAGGGAGACCCGGGGTCTTCACGCTTCTATCTGTCGCTGGAAGACGACCTCATGCGCATCTTTGCCAGCGATCGTATCTCGGGAATCATGCAATCGCTCGGAATGGAGGAAGGCGTTCCCATCGAGAGTAAGCTGATCACGCGCCAGATTGAACGAGCCCAGAAACAGGTGGAGGCCCGCAACTTCGAGATCCGCAAACACCTGCTGGAATACGACGATGTGATGAACAAGCAGCGGGAAGCCATCTATGCGATCCGCCGCGACCTGCTCGAGGGCTCCGACCAGAAAGAGTACATCATGATTCTGGCCGACGATATCCTGATGGATCTCATCGACCTGCACGCGCCCCGCGACAAGGATCCGGAGCTATGGGATCTGGAAGCCCTCCGCATTGCGGTCGGCAACCAGTTCGGCATCGACATTGCGGCGCAGGGATTCGATGTCAAGGAAGCGACCCATGAGGAGTTGGCCCAGAAGCTGGGAGATGTGATCAAGCGCCTTTACGAGGATAAAGAGCGTCGTGCCGGTCCAGAATTCATGCGCTATCAGGAGCGCATGATCATGCTCCAAGTCCTGGACATGCAGTGGAAAGACCACCTTCTGGCCCTGGATCACCTGAAGGAAGGCATCGGCCTCCGCGGCTACGGGCAGCGCGATCCGCTGATCGAATACAAGAAGGAAAGCTTCGAAATGTTCGAGGCGCTCAACTCGCGCCGGGAGGAGGAGACCGTCCGCTTCCTCTGTCTCGTTGAGCCGATCAGCATCGAGGACCAGCGGGCACGCCAGCGGGAACAGGAAGAGGCGCGCCGCCGGAAGGCCCAGGAACAGAGCCTGGTCTACGGCTCCGGCGGCGATCGCAGTGTCACCCAGCACAAACGCGATGTTTCCAAGGTCGGCAGGAACGATCCCTGCCCTTGCGGCAGCGGCAAGAAGTTCAAAAAATGTCACGGCAAGTGAGTCGGTGCGCGTTTGAACCGACAACAGGCAAGCCGTGAGGCCCGCGAAGGATTCAATGATGTCAACCCGGTTCTTGAGCGCTCCTGAAGGGCTTCACGGTTTGAACTCCGGGACTTTCTCATACCCGAAAGATGACCATGGTTCGAGATCTGAATTTTAAAGAAGCGATCACCTTTGATGATGTGTTGCTGGAGCCGTCCAAGAGCGACGTCATCCCGGCAGAAGTGGACATCGGCACCCGGCTGACCCGGAAGATCTCCTTGAACATTCCGTTGCTCAGTTCCGCAATGGATACGGTGACAGACTCGCGCATGGCTGTTGCCATGGCCCAGCAGGGCGGCATGGGCATCGTTCACAAGAACATGTCGATCGAAGCCCAAGCCGAAGAGATTGACCGTGTCAAGCGGTCCGAGAGCGGGATGATCGTAAATCCGATTACCATGTCTCCGGAGCAGAAAATCCATGAAGCCATGGAAGTAATGAAGAGATTCAAGATCTCCGGATTACCGATCACCTCCAGGGGGAAGTTGGTTGGCATATTGACAAACCGTGACCTCCGGTTCGAGACACGCCTTGACCTGAAAATCTCGGATCTGATGACCAAGGACAATCTGATCACTGTCCCGGTCGGCACCACGCTCGAAAAGGCCGAGGCAATTTTACACCGCCACCGTGTGGAAAAGCTTCCGGTGGTCGACGACAAGTACCGGCTGCGGGGATTGATTACGGTAAAGGACATTCAGAAGAAGATCGCCTACCCGAACGCCTGCAAAGATGCGCTCGGCCGCTTGAGGGTCGGGGCTGCCGTGGGAGCGACCGGCGACTACCTGGACCGGGCAACGGCACTGGTCAAAGCCGGAGTGGATGTTCTCGTCGTCGACACCGCGCACGGCCACTCGACACGTGTGATCTTGGCTCTCAGGCAGCTCAAACGCAAGTTCGCCGCCATTGATGTGATTGCCGGAAACGTAGCTACTGAAGCCGGCGCCAGGGAACTGATCCGTGCCGGCGCCGATGCCGTCAAAGTGGGCATGGGACCGGGATCCATTTGCACAACGCGCGTGGTGACCGGAACGGGCGTGCCGCAAATCACCGCCATATTGAATTGTGCACGGGCGGCCCGCAGCACGCGCATCCCGGTGATTGCCGACGGCGGTATCAAGTACTCGGGAGACATCACGAAAGCGCTGGCCGCCGGCGCGAACTGCGTGATGATCGGCTCCCTCTTTGCCGGCACGGATGAGAGTCCCGGAGAAACCATCCTCTATCAGAATCGAAGCTACAAGGTATATCGAGGGATGGGATCACTCGAAGCCATGAAGGCCGGCAGCAAAGATCGCTATTCCCAGGAGGGAGTGTTTCTGGAAAAGAAGCTCGTACCTGAGGGCATCGAGGGCATGGTTCCCTACAAGGGGAGCATCGAGGTGATGATTCCGCAGCTTACCGGTGGACTGAGAGCGGGTATGGGGTACTGCGGCTGCCGCACCATTCGTGAGCTGAGGACACGAACCCGCTTTATCCGCGTTACCAGCTTCGGACTCAAGGAGAGCCACGTCCACGATGTGCTGGTAACCAAGGAGGCTCCCAACTACCGCACTGAACTCTAGGATGCACAAGGACTTCCAAGGCCAAATCCGACTGCGGAAATCTCTTGGAAGCCGTTCCCGTCCTGACGATAATTATTGAAGAAGACTTAGACTTTCCGGCCGCCGGGTGCGTCTCTATCATGTCGGCCTGCAGCGGAGACAGGAGAGTCATGAGGCAGACCAGGTGATCCGACGATTTCTCGAGGGTGACGAACAGGCGTTTACCGAGATTGTCCGGCAATGGGAAACCAAGGTTTTCAATCTCGCCTGGCGTTACATGGGAAACCGGGAAGATGCTCAGGACGTGGTTCAGGAGACGTTCCTCTCCGTCTTCAAGTCGGCGAAGAATCTGCGTGATCCCAACAGCTTTTCCACCTGGCTCTACCGGATTACGCTCAACCATTGCAGGTCGCGCTGGCGCAGGCGAACGCCGGAGCTTTCCCTCGACGATCCGCTGATAGGACGCGAGGACGGAGGAAATGAGATCACAGGGTCCATGGCCGCGGGTTGGGTGCCGCCCGATTCCCTGGAGACCAGAGATTTGATACGGAAGGCACTGATGGGACTCAGCGAGGAACACCGCACGGCCATCATTCTCAAGGAGTACCTGGGGCTGAATCTCGAAGAGGTTGCCCGGGTGATGGAATGCCCCTTATCAACCGCCAAGTCCCGTTTGTATCACGGCTTGAAAGGGGTGCAGCGCAATTTGTTACGATTCGGCGTTCGTTCATGACGCCAGAAGCCAGGAAATCCGCTATGCGATGCGATCAGATCCAGGAACACTTCGTGGAATTGCTCTACCAGGAGCAGGGGACTCCAACCGCCAGCCCGGAGGTGCAGGAGCACATTCGCGGCTGCGCTGCCTGCCAGAAGGAGCTGGCGGAGCTCAAGGGCCTGCGGGCGACTCTTACGGTCTGGCAGGACGAGCCGCCCCTGCGGCCTGTGACGGTGCCGCGCAACGTGGCGGGCCCCGGCCGAGTCAGAATCCCGCTCTGGAGCATGTTCCGCTATGCGGCCATCGCGGTGCTGGTTACCCTGGCGTTCCTCGGGCTGTCAAATGCGCAGATCCAGTGGGACCGGCACGGATTTTCCTTCCGGACGAGCCTGCGCACCCCGGCAGTCCTGGCCTCCAACTACGCCACTAAGGCGGAACTGGAGACGATCCTTGAGAGGGTGATGGATGACACCCAGCAATACAATTTCCAGATGATGTTGCGCATGCTCGATACCCTCGATCAGGAGCGCGCAGACGAAATTCACATGCTTACGCGACAGATAAAAGAGAGTCGCAACAAGAACTAACCGGTCCTGTCGGGGCCGGACGAAGGGGGTCCACCGGTGAAATCAACGGGCAGGCATCGAACCGCATGGTTCGTCATTATGATCCTTGGCTTTCTCTGTGCGCCGGCGGCGGCACAGGGGACCAAGGGATTGAACGTCGACTACGGGCAGGAACGCCCGCTGATCAAGAACTTCGAACTGGCCATAGGCGAAGCCATCGCCACCACTTTTCCCGGACCGTTCGGCCAGGTCCAGAAGCCGAAAGGCGTGCATTTGCCGGGTTACGGCTACACGTTCATGTTCCTGATCAATATCCGCCGCGGCATGATAAACACTCCTTTTGGCGCCTATGCTAATGAAGCGGATATCACACCCGAACAGAAAAAGCAGCGCATCGAAGGGCTCAAGGAAAAGCTGGTGCACCTCCTTGTTGTCCAAGGGAGCCGGTTGACGGCACTGCAAAGGAACGAGTCTATTGCAATCTGCGCGTTATTTGAGGAAACCAATCCTGTCAATCCCGAAGAGAATGTGAACAAAACGCTTATCCTGAGCATACTAAAGAGCGATCTGGACGAATTGGCCAGTAAGCAGGAGCGTTTCAACGAATTACGACAAAGGGTGAAAATCGTTGAGTATTAAAGTTCAGGCAGTCAAATCGCGCAAACTGATCGGTCAGGTCTTTCTGGAGCGAGGATTGATTGATGAGGAAGAGCTCCGCACCGCGCTCAATCTCCAATCAGAATCGCGGGAAAAACTGGGGAAGCTGCTTGTCGATCTCGGCTACATTTCCGAAAAAGACCGTCTGGCGGTAGTGTCGGAGCATCTGGACATCCCGGCCATCACCGGCACGGAGTATCCGACCGTTCCGGTTCTGGAAAACGTTCTCACGCTTCGCTTCATGAAGCAGTGCAAGTTCGTTCCGGTCAGGCTGGAGAACAATGTGCTCACGCTGGCGATGACGGATCCCCTGGATGATGCCACTCTCGATCTCGTGCGCCAGGCGACCGGCTTCTCCGTGAATGCGGTCCTCGGCGCCGAGAGTGAAATCATGGATGTCCTGGAGAAGTTTTATGGCAGCGCCGCCTCCACATTCGGCCGCATCATCGAGGGAATCGACGAGGGGAACATCGATAGCCTGGACGAGATCGAGGACATCGAGCAATTGAAGGATCTCGCCTCGGAAGCGCCGGTGATCCGGCTCGTGAACCTAATCATCTCCAAAGCGATAGAGGCACGGGCCAGCGACATTCACATCGAGCCCTTCGAAAAGGACCTCAAGGTTCGATACCGGATTGACGGCATTCTCTACGATGTCGAATCGCCGCCCAAAAAGCTGAAGGCCGCGGTGATCAGTCGCGTAAAAATCATGGCGAAGCTGAACATCGCGGAAAGGCGCCTGCCGCAGGACGGCCGCATTAAGCTCAAAGTCCTGGGTAAGGACATCGACCTGCGCGTTTCCACGCTGCCCACGATGTATGGCGAGAGCGTGGTGATGCGCATCCTCGACAAGAGCAACAGCAATCTGTACGACCTCCGCCGGCTGGGATTCCCGGAGGATTCTCTGCGCGATCTGGAATCGCTCATCCGCCGCCCTCACGGGATTCTGCTCGTGACCGGACCGACCGGCAGCGGCAAGACAACCACCCTGTACAGTGCTCTGGACACCATCAACCTGCCCGACAAGAAAATCATCACCATCGAAGATCCGGTGGAATACCAGATGAACGGCATCAACCAGATCCAGGTTCATCCGCAGATCGGATTGACCTTCGCTTCCGGCTTGCGTCACATCGTGCGCCAGGACCCGGACGTGATCATGGTCGGCGAAATCCGGGACCTGGAAACGGCGGAAATCGCTATCCGATCGGCCTTGACCGGACACCTGGTGTTTTCGACTCTGCATACCAATGATGCGCCCAGCGCCATCACGCGCCTGGTGGATATGGGGGCCGAGGATTATTTGATCGCCTCTTCGCTCCTCGGTGTGCTGGCACAGCGGCTGGTCAGAGTGATTTGCCCCCAATGCCGCGTCGAGGTCTTCCCGGTGCCGGAAATGCTGGATGAAATCGGCTATCGGCGCGGCAACGGCCATGAACCGCACCGTTTCTTCGAAGGCCGGGGCTGCGAGCGCTGCGCCAACACCGGCTTCATCGGGCGGGTGGGCATATACGAACTCATGCTCATGAACGACGAACTGCGCAAGCTGACGGTCGGGAAGGCGGATGCGGGGCAGATCCGCAAAAAGGCGCTCGAAGCCGGCATGCGTTCTCTGCGGGATGATGGCTGGCTCAAGGTGAGGCAGGGCCTGACGACGGTGTCCGAAGTCCTGCGCGCTACGCAGGAAGCATAAAGGGACGGGATCTACATGGCGGAGTTCTCATACAGGGCGGTAACGACGGACGGCAAGGTGGTCGAAGGGACCATGGAAGCCGCCGACAATGGTACCGTGGCGCTGCGACTGCAGGAGATGGGCCTGCTGCCCGTCCGCGTGGGTGCAGCCGCGAAAAAAACCCTCCTCACTCGAGAAATCCCCTGGCCATGGAAGCGGAAGAAGGTGCGGCGCAAAGACCTCCTGGTGTTCACGCATGAGCTGCACACCCTGGTCCGGTCCGGCATTCCGCTTGACCGCAGCCTCGCGGTTCTCGGCAAGCTGGCAGAGAGCCCGGTGCTGGCGGAAGTGATTCAGAATGTGCTCAATTCGGTCAAGGGAGGCAAATCCTTCTCCGAAGCACTGGGAGAGTACCCCGAGGTGTTTCCCAAGGTGTACGTGAACATGGTGCATGCCGGCGAGGTGGGCGGGGTGCTCGAAGAAATCCTGGGCCGTCTCACCGTCTTTCTCGAGACCAGTGAAAACCTCCGCTCCTACGTGATCGGTGCCTTGATCTACCCGGCGCTCCTGTCTGTGGTAGCGGTTTCGAGCATAACCATACTGACGATGTTCGTTGTGCCCAGCTTTGCCGCTGTCTTCCATGACATGGGCGTTCCGCTGCCGCTTCCGATGACCATTCTGACGGGGCTGAGCAATTTCCTTTCAGGGTACTGGTGGCTTCTCCTTGCCGCGATCATCCTGATTGCCTATTACCTGAAACGCTTCCGGACCAGCCCGGAGGGACGCCTGAAATGGGATCGCTGGCTTTTGCGGATCCCCCTCTGGGGGCCGGTAGTGCGCAAGATCGAAGTGGCGCGGTTTTCCCGGACTCTGGGAACGCTTCTGCACAGCGGAGTTCCCCTGCTGCAGGGGATGACGATCGTGCGGGAGATCCTCTCCAATCAGGGAATCGCCACTACGATCGAGCCGATCCGCAACGGCATCAAGAAAGGGGAGGGCATCGCCCGCCCGATCAAACAGAGCGGTGTGTTCCCGCCGCTCGCGATGCACCTGATTGAAGTGGGAGAGGAATCGGGCAGGCTCGACACCATGCTCATTCAGGTCGCGGAAGTGTACGACACCGAGGTCCGCAATGCGATCAAGAACCTCATTTCCTTTTTCGAGCCGGCTCTGATCCTGGTTATGGGGATTATTATCGGCACGATCGTGGTCTCGATGCTGATGGCTATTTTCAGCATCAATGACGTGCCGCTGTAGATAGGGAGGGACTATGTCTGTTGACGAAACGAGGACCTCAGAACGAGGTTTCACTCTCATTGAACTCATTGTGGTGCTTGTGATCCTGGGACTGCTGGCAGCTGTTGTTGCACCCAGAATCTATGAAAAGCTGGCAGGCAGCAAAGCGCAGATTGCCCGCATCCAGATCGGAGAGTTTGAGAACGCCCTCCAGATGTTTGCGTTTGACATCGGACGGTACCCGACCGCCACCGAAGGATTGGAAGCGCTGCTTACGAATCCGGGGAATCTTCCGTCCTGGAATGGCCCCTACCTCAAAAAGGCGCTTCCCATGGATCCGTGGAAAAAGCCTTACGTTTACCGTAATCCGGGGACGCACGGCATAGATTTCGACCTCCTCTCGTATGGGCCGGATGGAGTGGAAGGCGGCGAAGGTGAGAACGCTGACATCGGAAACTGGAAGTAAAGCTTCCGCGCGATCGGGTGACCGCGGTTTCACGCTCCTGGAACTTACTCTGGTTCTGGTCGTGATGAGCCTGGTAGCCGCATTGACTTACCCTGCCATGTTGCGGGGCAGGACTGCCTTCCATTTGCGTGCTGTCGGGCGGGATGTGATCGGTTCCTTGCGATTTGCCCGAGAGACTGCCGTGACGGAGCAAAAGGTCATAATGGTGCAGGTCGACAGCCAAGCCCAGAAGTTCACTGTTTCGGACGATGTGGGAGACGGCGCGCGGTCCTTGGCTATGCCCGCGGATGTGAGGTTGGAAGTGGCATCCAGCACAGGAGACGCCGTACCGAACGGCCAGATCATGATCCGTTTTCTGCCCAATGGGAGCGCGGATGACGCCCAGATCCTATTGCGGTCCAATACCGGGGCGACGCTGAGGATCGTGACGGACGCCATCACGGGCGCTGCTCGAATCCTTGGAACGCCGGGAGAGAAACTGCCGTGAAGCGCGAGTCGGGATTCACCCTGCTGGAGGTGTTGGTGACACTTACCATTCTGGCTGTGGGAGCCGCACTGACTCTCTCTCTGGTTTCCGCATCCCTGGGCAATATCCGCAAGGTGCGGCTGCGCACGCGCGCTATCGAACAGGCCCGGCAGGTGATGGAGCTGGCGCTCGTCGACGATGCCATCACCGGCCCGTCGACGCTGGCCGGCGACTACGAGGATGGCACCCGATGGTCGGTTGCGATCAGCGAAATGGAAATGCCCGTGCCTGCGACCGTGATGCAGAACGTGCAGATGACGCAACTGCCCTTCAAAGTGCTTTCCTATGCTGTCGAAGTCACGGAACCGAATTCGACGACACCGGTTTTCCAACTGCAGACCTTGAAGCTGGTGAGCGTGCCGTTAACAGCCGTGCAGGGCCGGGGGCAGCGATGAGATATCCTGAGCGAGTGCAGCGCAGACCAGACGCCGAGGGCTTCACCCTCGTCGAAATGATGGTTGCCGTTACGCTGGTCGCGCTCATGGCACTCACCCTTTGGGGGGTGTTGCGCATCAGCATCTCCTCCTGGAAACGCGGCACGGATTTTATCGATGCGAACCAGAGGTACCGCACCACACTGGACCTGGTGCAGAAACAGATGGCTTCCATCTACCCGCTGGTTCCCCCCCTGGATTTGCAGATGGGCACCGGTGTCACTCCCATATTCAGCGGCTCGGCATCGAGTATGCAGTTCATCTCGCTCTGCGCGCTCCGATTTCGGGACAATCCCGGCTTGACGATGGTCTCCTACGAGGCGGTGGCCGGCAGCGACGGTGATTTTTCACTGGTCGCAAGGGAAACACGGTACCTGGGCGGAGATCCGAGCCTGCAGGCAGATTATGAACAGGCAGAGGTGCCGGCCATGACGATCTTCGACCGGCTCGACAGCCTGGAATTCGAATATTACGACCCCGGCACCCCTGACCTTCCGCCGCAGTGGGTCAAAGAGTGGAGCGCCAAGGATCTCGGGCGCCTGCCGACGTGGATTTCGATGACGCTGATCTCGCGGGATGCCGGCGGCACACAGCAAGCCAGGCGCATTGTTATTCCGATCCCGGCACAGATCGACAACCCGCAGGCCAATTTTATGGATCCGTTCAATGACCCGAGGAGGCGACTCAGTGAAAGTGATCCGCGCACGAGAAGATGATCGTGGCGTTATCTTGATCGCTCTTCTCTGGATTCTGACAATCCTCTCCGTCATTGCGCTCAGCTTTGCGCGCGAGACGTTCGTTGAGGTGGCCGCCGCCCGCAACTCGCGGGACCTGACGGATGCCTACTACATCGCGCGGGCCGGCATCTCGGCCACGATTTACCAGCTGCTGCAAAAGAAGTACCTGCCGCAGAGGGCTCCGGCCGATCTCCTCGCACTGGAGCCTGATGGGATCGATCTGGGAAAGGTGGCCGGGCAGTTTGGTGACGGCGAGTATGAAGTGGAGATCCGGGACGAGTCGGGTAAAATCAACGTGAACGCGGGCGAGCTCGCCATCCAGCAGTTGAAAGCGCTGACCGAGGTGCTCGGCATCGGCAAGCCGGATGGCGACATCGTGGTAGATTCCATCCTGGATTGGATTGATATCGACAAGGTCCCGCACGCGAACGGCGCCGAGGACGACTACTATCAGACCCTCCAACCTCCCTACCTGGCCAAGAACCGACCGATGAACGTGCTGGAGGAACTGCTGCTGGTCCGCGGCGTAACGCCGGATTATTATTACGGGCACCGGGAGAAAACCCCCGAGGGGCAGATTGCTGAACGCTACGGCCTTTCGCGCTACCTCACCGCCCATCTGCCTTCCGTCATAGGAAGCCGGATCAATATCAATGCGGCTCCGCTCCCGGTGCTGTTGTCGATACCGGGCCTGTCTCCGGGAGCCGCGCAGATGATATACGAACGGCGTCTGGTGAAGCCATTCCGGGACCTGGGAGAAATCAACAAGGAGCTCGGGCCCAGTCTCGGGAATTCGCTGGGATTCATCTCGGCGCAACTCCCTTCGACACCGGTAGTGACGGTCTACACCCTGGTGGCATCCGGCCACCGCGCAGACTCAAAGGTGCGGAGAATCATTCGCGCGATCGTGAAGATCGATCCGAACGACCCTAACAACCGATATAAGATCATCTACTGGAACGAGAACGTTCCAAACTAGCGGGACGAACAACGTGATCTATCTTAAAAACAGCGTAGGAATCGAAATCAGGCGGGATGACCTGCTCATTTCCTGCCTTCGAAGCAACTTCGCCGGCGGCGTGTTCACCAGTTTCATGCGCGTTCCCGGCTACCTGCAGCGCGACCGCGCGGAGGTCCGCGGCGAAATCGACAAATTCTTCAAGCGGGATAGGTTGAGCCGTGAGAACATCGTGCTCGGCATGCCCCGCCAGGATGTCATCTTTCGCCACTTGGACCTGCCCAGGGAAGTGGAGGACAACCTCAAGCAGGTCATCCTCTATCAGGTGCAGTCATTCGAGCCCACGGAAGAAGAAAAGCTCTATTACGATTTCGTGCCCCTCAGTAATGGAAATGCCGGCAAGAAGCTGCACGTCCTGCTGATGATGATCCGTAAGTCCATCCTGGATTCGCACCTGGAGATCATGAACCAGCTCGGTTTGCGTCCTGCCGCCGTCACCGCCGGGTCGGTGGCCCTCGCCAACATGTTCCTGGGAACGCAACATGCCGGCCGGGACAAGACCTATTTCCTGGCCGACCTGAAACCCGGGGGATTTGAACTGGTCCTGCTGCGCGGCGGCGCGCTCGTGTATGCGCGGGAGGCGGTCAGGCAGGGGGAAACCCCGTGGCAGCAGCAGCTGCTGCACGAGATGGAGTCAGCGGTCGGCAAGGTGCGGCTGGACCCCGACGAGAACATCGAGAGTATCGTGATGGCTGGGGAGGAGTCGGAAAAGGTGTGGCAGGAAATCCAGGCGGAAATTCCCGGCTGCGAGTTGATCGGGGGCCGGCTCCGCTTCGAAATGCCACCCGGCAACAGGGCTGTTCTCCAGGAGGCGGCGACCTCCCTGGGGCTGGCATATGTGGGAATATCCCACCGGCTTCCCATGAAGCTTAACCTGCTCCCCTATGAGCACAGGGTTCACCAGAAGCGCTGGGCCTACGTTCCCACGATCATTCTTGGCCTGTGCATCCTTGTGGTGCTGGCGGGGCTCGGTCTGCATCAACTGTTTCAGCAGCGCATCCTCATCCGCAAACTGGACCAGGAGTATCAATCCCTCAAGGGGCCTGTGGCGCGGATTCAGTCCCTGCGCACCCGGGCCGATAGTCTCGAAAAACAGATCGTCTTTGTCGAAGGGCTCCTGAACCGGCGCGATTACAACCTCGAGATTCTGCAGGAGCTGACGGCCCTGCTCCCCGCCGACTCGTTCCTCAAATTCTACCGGAATCTGGACGGCGCGCTGACCATTCAGGGCAACAGCGCTTCTCCTCCGGACCTGCTTCCCAAACTCGAGAAATCGGCGTTTTTAAAAGAGGTAACTCAGTCGGGCGCCATCTTCAGAGACATCCAGACGGGGAAAGACACTTTCACCTTCGTTGCCAAGTGTGAGAAATAAGCCGTGAAAATATCCGCGCGTGAGAGAAGATTTTTGATTGTGGGCGGCGGCATCGCAATTCTGGTGATCGCCTTTTACCTGGCATCAAGCCTGATTCCGGACAGCGCAGATCTTGCCCGAGAGGTGGAATCCGAGAGGGCCATTCTCCTGAGACAGAAGGAGATGATCAGCCAGGAGGATAGCTACAAGGCGCGAATTGCGCAATATGAGCAGAGGCTGAATCAAGACCGGGCACGCCTGCTTCCCGGGGACAATCCTGCCACCGCGGCGGCTGCCCTGCAGAAAGTCCTGCAGGATTTTGCCGACCAGAGCGGTGTGGAGATTACGAGCCGGACCAATCTGCCGGATCAGAAGATCCAGGACACCTTGACCAAAATCACGATTCAACTGAGCGTGAATTGCAGCATAGATGAGCTCGTGCGCTTTCTCGCGATCACGGAAAGCTATGAGAAGTTTCTCAGGGTGGACGAGCTGTACGTTCAACAGTTTCGCGCGCGCAACCGGGATGAAATCCGGCCCCAGATCAAGGTGGCAGGTTATGTTGCCACCCCGCCGCCGCCGGCGAAGCCCGCGGAAAAGGCCCCCGGCGATAACTAGACTTTAGAGGGAAAGCGAGGGAATCATGGCCAAAAAATGGATTGCCATCAATCTGGTGCTGCTTCTGGGCGCGGGATTGCTCGGCTGGCAACTCGTCGGCTCCGTCAAGAGCTTTGAAGTCGCCAATGACGTTACCAAGATTGTGCCGGATAAACAGAAAGCGGCGCTGGAGGGCGGGCTGCCTCCGCTCCAGCAACCCAAGAACCGCAGTGAAGCGGAGTTTGCCGTTATTTCCGCCCAGAACCTGTTTGCCGAGTCCCGCAAGCTGGAGGATCCGTTGGAAGTCTCGGCTCCGCTCGAGGCTCCGCCGCTGGACCTCAAGCCTATTCTGAGGGGGGTCATCATCGCGGGTTCCGACCGCAAGGCCATGATCATCGATCCTTCTGCCGGCAGCATGAACGCGCCGAAAACCCAGACCATGCATCTCGGAGACTCCTATCGCGGATTCATCGTAACCGACATTACGGAAGATCACATGGTTCTGGAACTGGGTACGCGCAGAGAGATCATTCCTCTGTACGACGCCTCCAAGCGTCCGGCCCAGGGGGGCAAGACGCCGATCATAGCCACACGCATTGTGAACTTCGGACCTCCGCTGGCACAACAAGGGATCCCCGGTGGCGCGCCCGGGGTGGTGACTGCAGCTGCCACTGCGCCGCCTTCCAGACAGACCGCGCAGCAGGCCGGCGGCGGCTCGGTAGTGCGGCCCGCAGCGGCTGTGGGTTCCAGCCAACCTGCCGGAGGGCGAGGCGGTCCGGCGCGCGGACAGCAGGTGCCCGCCCCAGCACAGATGAGTCCAGGGCAGGGATGGAATCAGACGGTCGATGCCCAGGGAAGGATATTCATCAACTCGCCGTTTGGCCAGATTCCCCTTCAAACCCAGACCCCGCCTCCACCGGCGACCAAGAAATAAACCTATGAAATTACGAGGAATCCACGTGCGAATGTTTAAAAGAAATCCATGGATAGCTTGCATTATTCTTCTCTGGACCACCACCGGCACCTTCACCGCGGCCGGGCCGGCGCCGCAAAGACCGGCCCAGGGAGGGGGCCAGGCCCTTACCGAAGAGGAGCGGTTGAAAGCATTCCAGAAGCTCCTTCAGGACATGCAAAAGAATCCGCAGGGCCAGCCGGCGCAAACTCAGCCGACGGCGACAACACCCTCCGGGATTCCCAATATTGTCCAGAGAGCGCCCTTGCAGAGCGGCATGGTCTCGCTCAACTATTTGAACGCCGACCTGTCTGAGTTCATCAATACCACGTGCGACACCCTGGGCATTTCGCCGATCATGATCGATCCCGATGTAAAAGGCAGCGTTACCATCCACAGTATGGCGGGGACGGGCATTTCGAAGCAGGATATGCTGGCAATATTCAATCTCGTCCTGAAAAACAACAACGCTGCGCTTGTCAAATCCGGAACGATTTATCAGATCGTTCCTACATCCCAGGGGCTGCGGCAGGATTTGGAGGTTGTGCTGGACCTGCCTCCGGCACCTCCCGCAAAGCCGGCGCCGGATAAGGATCCGACCAAGAAGCAGGACGTCGCTCCGGGCGGCCCGGGAAAACCGCCGGCGACACCCGTAACCGGAGCGCAGCCGCCGGCGGCAAAAACCGCCACTGCGCCTCCGCTGGTTACCCCGGCGCTGCCTGCCGGCGCGGCCGCCGCAACCCAGGCGCAGGTTCAGACGCCCCCGACGCAGCAGACGACTCCTGCTGTTCCGCAGCGTCCGGCAGTCCCGGAGGTCCCCCGCCTGGCCACTCACGTCATCCGCGTGGAGTTCGTCCCGGTCACAACGCTGCTCGATCCGATCAGGCTCTTCATGACGGAAGGCGGGGTTATCATGCCCTACGATCGTCTGAACATGCTGATCGTCACGGATTACTCCGACAGCATCACGAAGATCCTGGACATTATCCGCCTTCTCGACAGCAGCTATCTGGACGCGGAGCTCATCGAGCTGGTGGAAATCAAATACAACGCCTCAGCCGATGTGTTGGAAGACCTGAAGAAGATCTTCGGCAGCGGCAGAGATACCGCTACCGGAGTCTACATGGTATCGCTCGACCGCATCAACACGATCATGGTGATGGCCAACTCCAAGCGCGCCATGGAAGAAGTGAAGCGCTGGATTGCGCGGCTGGACTCGACGACCGGCCGGAGTGTCCAGACTTTCATCTACACGGTTGAGAACGCTACTGCCTCTAATATTGCCATGGTCCTTTCCCTCCTGTTCGGCGGCGGCGATAGCAGCGGGGCGGGGATGAGCCAGCAGGGCGGGACGGGTGCCGGCGGAGTATTTGGCGGCCCTGGAGGCACTTCCACCACGTCGGGAGGTGTTTCACCCATGAGCACTGCGGGGCGGGGTACGGCGGCTAGCCGGTCCCAGAGCAGCATGGGGATGACCCAGGGAGGGTTCACTGGCGGAAGCACCATGTTCGGCGGCGGGCAGTCCTATGGAGGACAAAACATTTACGGCCTGGGCGCAGGCATGGGTGGGCAGGTCGGCGGGCCTCGATTCAGCCAAGGCACGGGCATGTCCGCCCAGTGGCTGAATGGTGGGTCGTTCGTCGGATTGCAGGGCATGGTGCGGCTTGTGGCTGACGATATCAACAACGCCCTGATCATCCAGGCGAGTTCCGCCGACTATCAATACCTCCTGGATACCATCAAAAGAATGGATGTCCTGCCGCGCCAGGCGATCATCGATGCCCGCATCTTCGAAATCGATCTGACAGATGACCTGGCGTTCGGCGTGTCTGCAGCCCTGCAAGCGCGGACCGCCGGAGAACACCTGACAACCGGCGCCATCTCGGCCACCACAGGAGCCCTCACGGCCGGCACCTTTGCCTTTATCGGGAACTCGCGCGAAATCCTGATGAATATCGATGCTCTGCGCCAGAAAACCAAGGTCCGCGTCCTGGAGGCTCCGTCGATCCTTGCCCTGGATGGTACTCCCGCGAGAATCAACGTGGGTGGTTCGGTGCCCGTCCCGACACAAAGTTACGTAACCACGGGGGGAGCGGCAACCGGAGTTTCCTATCGCGATACCGGCACTTCGCTCATGATCACACCAAGGATTTCCGCGTCCGGCACCGTCACTCTAAACGTCTTTTACGAGCTCAGTTCGCCCGGAGCCGAGACTCCGAACGGCCCTTCCTTCACCCAGACGAATGCCGAAACCACCTTGGCGGTCAAGGATGGCGAGAGCGTGGCGATCGCAGGGCTGATCCGGGAATCGGATAGCAGTTCGCGCTCCGGCGTGCCGTTTTTGTCTGAAATTCCGATCCTGGGCGCGCTCTTCGGAAGGACGACCCGCAATGCCATGCGCTCCGAGCTGCTGATCATGATCACACCCCATGTGATCCGCACGCCGGAGCGGTTCCGCGAAATGACGGAAGAGATCAAGGACTCCCTGCGCAATGTGCGCAAGTACGCTGACGACAAGCTGAAAGAGATGATGGAGGATAAGGAGAAAGCCATCAAAGAGCGGATTCAGCAACAGGAAAAAGCGATCAAGAAGGACGAACCGCCTGTACCAGTCAAGAAGTAACGATCACGGATGGCGCAGCATGGGGACGCCTGAGACGACAACCACGAAATGCGCAACGCAGCATAGCCGTAACCGGGTAACTGCTGTTTCGACTTCAGACCTCCGACCTCCGACCTCCGACGGAAATGACAAGGTCGGGGGTCGGGGGTCGGAACCTGATATGCCTGGTTGCGGCAATGCCGCGCCGCGCATTCGTGGTTTACTTGCGGAGGGTGGCCAAGGCCACGGAGAGGGAATTGTCGTAGGTAAGGTCGCCGACGATGATGTAGATGCCGTCCTTCGTCTGAACGTTAATCACATTCCTCAGCTGGTTCTGGAGGTTCTGCAGGTTTAGGGTAAGATTCGATCCGAACAGGACCGCATTGAGCTGGAGCTGGCGGCCGTTGAAGGTCGAGATCCTGCAGTCCAGGGCCGGCGCAAAGCCGAATTTCCACCCGAATACGGAATCGCCCTTGATGGAGTCCAACACCTCGGCCGCATTGGTAAAGTTCATTCCGATCAAGTCTGCTACGCCTGAGCCGGTGGTATCCGATGCTGCAATGTAATCCCGGTAGTTATCTATCCACAGGGATCTGAATGAGGGCGTTTCGTTTGCGCCCGCGAGGTAAATGTAGCTCAGAGTTCCCACGCCCAAGTTTGAGATTGCGATCTCCGCGCGACCGTCGCCGTTAAAGTCGCCTGCGGCCAGCGACCTGGGCCCGCTGCCGATTTCGATCCTCATGTTTTCGGCATAGGTTCCTGCGGGGCCCCCGTAGAACAAGCGCAACATTCCCGTGCGCGTATCCACGAAACAGACATCGGGCAGACCATCGCTGTTGAAATCGGCCGAGGCGATAGCGGCGGGGATCTCCGCTGGATTGGTGAATGTGAGCACGTTGTAGAGCCGGGCACCGGACTCGGCAGTTTCATAGGTCTGCTCGTTAAGCCGGGCGGCAGGGACTGCGGTAAGATTCCCCTCCTTGTCGACGTGAAGCATGATATCCGGGCGGACCGTCTTCACCAGGGGCACGGTCACAGCCGGCGGCACTTCAACCGGCTTCGGTTCGGGGGCGGTTTTCGCTTCAGTCGCCGGTTTCTGTTCCGGCTTCGCTTCCGGAGTGCTTGTCTCGGTTGCTACTGGAGTCTGTGCCGCCGCCTCGGGCTCGGCGGGCCGCGCAAAGGGATTTTCATCCTCGGCTTCGCCGGATTGCGCACCGTCGGCTTTTTGAGTTGCGCTAAAAATGTTTTTGAGGAGATTGGCGGAAGAGCCGCTCATCCCGCTCCGAATCTCTCGCAGGATCGCGCGATCGGAAAGAAATGTTGTCCGTCCCCCTGTCGTCGGCGGAGCATAAGTCGGGATGCCTCTGGATCTGCCCTGGAGTACAAGCCGGCCTTCACTTGCGCCGGAGGCGAGCGCCTCCAGGAAAAGATCGCGCTGCATTAATTGCATGCCGGGATTCGAATCCACGAGGAAGCGATCAGACCGGGTTCCCGAAGAAAACAAGAGGAAAAACGGGCGGGCAGAACCGCCGGATTGTCCCAGCGACCCCCGCTCCCATGATAAGCCCGTTTTAGGGGCAAGCGAAAGCTGACCGGCCGTTGACGGCTGGCTACCGTCAGCAGGGAGTGTGTGCTCCGCCCATTGCCAGCAAAACACAGCGAGGGCAGGCACTACAAGCAGGATTGCCGGAAGTAAGATTGTCCGCGGGGCGAGATATCGCCTGGATCGCGCCAATCCCCTTGAGGATCTGCTCATGGAAATCAACCTGAACCTCTCTCGAGAGCGTTGCCGTTTAAATTGCCGGTTCTTGTATCTATCGGTACAGCCTTACAGATCTTTACAAATTACGTTTATAAGACACCCGCACGATTGTGTAAAGCAAATTATTCAATGATTTAGAAAATTTACTAACGGATCTTCGCTTCCAGTTCCACAGCTCGCCTCCAGGCATCGATAGCCTTGCTTTCCTCGCCTGCGAGCAGGAACAAGCGTGATTTGACTTTGAGTATCGATACGCGGTTGGGAATCTGCACCGTGACCTTAAGAGTTTCATCCAGCAAGGTTTGTGCAAGATCGAAGCGACGCAAATCTCTCAGTTTGTCCGCGATCTTGCAGATGCTTTCCGCAACCGCTTTATCAAATGCGGGAGGGATGGGAGGCTGAATAATCGCACGCGCCTCCACAAGTGCCTTATCCACCTCGCCCTTGGCCAGGTAGAGGAGAGCCAACTCGTGGTGCGCATAGGCCTGGATGCGATAGGTTTCGTCATCGAGGGCCTGGGCCTGGGGGGGAGTAGCTTCCTGCCGGGGGTAGCCGGCGATGGGTGAGCAAATCGCTGCCAGCACGGCGAATGCCAGAATAGGATTTCTAAGAAAGCTTGAAAGCCCGGAACGCATGGTCGGGGACTTCCTTTCTATTTATGATAAGCTCGAAGCGCCGCTAGCGGCGCTCGGCGGAAGGCCTGCCCTCACCGGCAAACGGAGATCTGGCGAAAGGATTGTCATGTTCAGCAGCGGCGGTCTGGAAGGGATTTCCGTCCGCAGCGATTCGTTGTCCTTCCTCCTGTGTATACCTGGTGATAGCAAGCAGCAGCTGTTTCTCCTCAAAGTTTTTACGATATTCAATGCCGGAGAAAATCACGGCACCCAGAAGGATTGTTGCCAGCGTCACGTTCCAAGCCAGCTTCCAAGGCTGAAACACGGGCTGGAGGCGAGCCAGGATGCCAACCGGGGCCGGTGCCTGGATCCGCGCGGCGATGCGCTGCCATTGAAATGGAGGCACCTCGATCTCGGCTGCGCCGGATCGAAACTTCGAATCGAAAGATCGCCAGTTCCGAAGTTCATCCTGGCACGGCACACAAACGTCCAGGTGGCGCCGGATCTCCTCGTACTTCGGGTCGGAGGAATCCCCATCCAGATAAGGGCAAAAATCCTCAGGATGACCGCTGTCTCTGTTCACTTCTGCACTTCCAGATACTGTCCCAGCACTTCCCGGGCGTAGCGTCGCGCCCGGAAAATATCTGTCTTAACCGACAAAAGCGAGCGCCCGACAATGTCGGAAATCTCGGCGTAGCTCTTTTCATCAATCACGGCCAGCACGAACACCTCGCGAAGTTTCGGGGGAAGCGAGCCTAGCACGCCTCTGATGGTTGTACCCAGTTCGGCGTGGAGGATCTCATCCTGCGGGGTCGGCTTGCGATCCGCGGGATCCAATTCCGGATAATCTCTCTCGCCATCCGTCCCCCCCGGCTCCTGCAGAGCAGGTTCGCCGCGCTTTTTTCGAAAAGCCTGGTAGACCTCGTTTCTCGCGATCCGGTACAACCAGGGCTCGAATCGCTCCGCATCCTGCAAGCTCTTGAGGTCCTGGAATGCTCTGAGGAATACGTTCTGTGAGATATCCTCGGCATCCTCGCGACTGCCGACCATTTTATAGATAAAGTTGAGGATACGCCGCGCGTACACCTCGTGGATCTGCCGGCAAGCGTCCAAGTCTCCAGCGCCAGCCCTGCGAATGATTTCAACCTGTTCGCTCTTCAAGAAGCTCCCTAAGGGAAGGGCCTTTTCCCCGCGAAGCCACTAAAAAGATGATCCGCAAAGGAAAAAGTTGCAAAAAAACCGATGGAATCCGCTAAATCTGCAACCTTGCCGGGCTAAGCACCGTCTAGTATAGTCATCATGGGCCGCAGGCCCAAGAATGCAGAGGGACATTTCACCCGGAGAACAAACGCCATGCTTTCAAGCCGGCACCAAAAGGGTCATAAGACATTCTTCCACTCCGCACCAGCCATCTTTGTCGCTGTCATTATCAGCATCTTGACAGCTGCTGTCCAGAGTCCATGCCAGAATCCGGATGTCGAATCGGTTTTGCGGCGTCGTATGACAGCCTATTGGGAAGCTATGCAACGTACCGATTATGAAACGGCATCGAATTACATCCATCCGGACTCGCGCAAGGTTTTTATTTTCCGCACGCCCAAGGGGCCGATCCTTCGTTGGCGGATCGAGAAGCTGACTTTTAATGCCGACAAGACGGCTTGCGACACCATCTCCATGGTTGCGCGCCCGCTGCCGATTGTGGATGTGAAGGATGCTCCCGAATTTCCGATCAACAACGAGTGGGTCCTCCTCCCGGATGGCGAATGGTATCTGAAAATCCCCTGGAAGGAGGGCGAAAATCCTCTGCTTCAGCTTTATAAGGGGGCGGAAGATTCCAAAGCGCCTTTGGTCATGAAGGGTGATGCGCCGCCGGCAAAGACCCGGCTGGGAGGGAAAGAGCCGGGGCGGCTACAGCCGGACCCTGCCAATCCCGCGACCCTTCATCGCGGTGAAAAGGCAGTTTTTCGCTATCACTACCTCAATATCGGAACCATCCCCATCAAGATTTTCTCTGCCCAGGGTGATTGCCACTGCACTGCGGTTCAGCAGGAGAATTCCGTGGTTCCTCCCGGTGGCAGCGGCATTCTGGAAATAACCGTCGATACTTTTGGCCTGCCTTATGGTGAGACCGAGAAGCTGGTAAGCGTGAAGTTCAGCGACGCGGAGAAACCGGAAACCCTTGCGGTGAGGTTCACCAATAAGCCCAATTTTGTGGTCACCCCCGCCTTCGTGGATTTTGGCACGATCAAAAAGGGAAGCCCTGTCGAAAAAAAAGTGCAGATTGTAAACGAGAGCGGCCAGAAGGTGAAATTTCTAGCCGCCTTGCAGTCGGACCCGCGCCTGACCCTTTCTTATAATAAGGCAGAAATCGGCCCGGGGGAGGCCCTGGTCATCACGGTGCGCTGCGATCCCTCTGAAACGGGAGAGTTTATCGATAGCCCTATGCTGCGCACGGACTTAGCGGCGGAACCCCTGCTCAATATTTCGATCCGGGGCAGGATTATCTCTTGACCGGCACGAATTTATAAATATTTTCTAGCAACTTTATCCCTTTTAGTGCATCATACGAGCTGTTATTTGTGCCCTCCAACTATGGAAGGCATGATCCAAGTGTAGTTGAAATCGGTGCGTGTTCCACTTCCGCCTGTTCCGCCTGCCGATATGGCAGAGAGCGGAATAGGTTCGAAGGCAGGTGGCGAGCCTCAAACTGGCGAGGCGTTTGTCACCGTACTGATTTTCTCGATGCAACGCGCCAGTGATTCAACCTGAGTAAGCTATAGTTGAAGTCTATCGGACGCGAGAACGTCTGGTAGGAGTTACCAATGCCTCAACCATTCTATGGAGAAAACGTATGATTTTGTCGAAAGCTGGCAAGCTATCTTTGCTGGCGGGATTGATGTGCCTCCTGCTCATGGGGTTTGCTGGGGCTTCCTACGGTGCCGTACGCTTTGACGTCGTGCCGTCGCCGACGGAGGTAATCAACACCGGACGCGCGGAAGTGACTGGCTCCATCAACCTCGTCGTATTCTCGACCGGACTCACCGGAACCCAGACTGGCGGATGGGCCCAGATCGGGATCATCTACTCGAATGGTGTCCAAATTGATAATACCACCGGTAGTGGGATTAGACTCTCTTACAGCTCCGGCTTCAACGGTGGCACTGGCTTGGTGCCAACCATTGTGGCGGTGCAGAACCTGAGCATTACCGGCCGTTGCAGTGGCTTCATCACCATCAATATTCCGCCGGGCCTTACGGTTCAGCCAAATGACTACCTCAGGCTGGAAGGAGTGCGTGGCAGAATCGACCTCAGTGATGGTGCAGTTGCCGGTACCGATCTGTATGCTCAGCTGCAGTCGATCAATGATCCGGCTGCCAACTCCTTCTTCCCTGAGACGATTCGCGTAGCTAAATCGCTCCCGGGCCTAAAGGTCGAAATCAAGAATGGGAACGTGCTCTTGTGCTTCCCAGACTACGGCCTTGCACCCGGAACAACTGTGCCCGACTATAAAATCAAAATCACAGAAGGATTTACGCGCGCTTTCGTCGCGTATGACAGCAACATCGCAACTTCTCGCGTTGACACCGCGAGTCAGCTCTTGGGTGCGCCGACCAATGCTACCAAGATCAGAGTCGTTCTGAACTCGATCCCGGCCAGTATCGAGGACGTTGAATGGCCAGCGACGTCTACAACCTATACCAGTGGCAGCTTAAGCTCTTGGTTGGTCCGGGAAAGTACCGAGGACATCGATGGCGGCGTTGCTGAGGCCACTTACGTCTTCACGACGCAGAACCAGACCAATATGAGCGATATTAACCTGGAAAACTTCACGATCGTTCCACTTTTGGTCATAAACGAGGACGACCAGACCTCTACTGGTAGAGTTCTTGCTGCTGCTGCACTGTATCCGTTCGAAGGCACGACTAAAGCCTGCGATGGCCCGGGTGCGAGAAGTGAATTCGGGCAGCCGAGATTCGCTACCCTTTATCAGTCGGATAGCGTAACAAGCACTGACAAGACGAGTCAGAACTTCAGTCTCTATGCCAATATCATCCGCTGCAACTGCTTCCTGCTCTACACCTATGTGACGAAAGACAGCTTCTGGAACACCGGCATGGTTGTTGCCAACACCACCGGTGATAAAGAAGTCTTCGGCAAAATTGGAGCTCCGAGGCAGACCGGCCCGATTACCTTCTACTTCTACGACAAGACTGCCGGCTATGTAGGCGCCACGACCACCACGGCCAACTACGGACCCGGCACCAGCTTTGTCGCCCTACTGTCGGAGATTCTGCCTTCGACGGTCACCAGCTTCAGCGGTTACGTGATCGCCAAGGCTCAGTTCCAGTTCTGCCACGGCTATGCCTTCATCGCGGATTCCACCTTCGCCAATATTGCCCAGGGCTACCTGGCGAATGTGATCCCGGATCCGGCCATCAAGGGCGGATCGAGGCAGGCGGCTGCCGCTGGAGACCACACCAACCTGCCGGCGGGTGAAAGCATCAACAACTAAGCTTCACTCTGCTTTTCTTTGCTGGGGTAGCTCCGGAATCGGGGCTACCCCAGTTTTTTTATTCGGCATTTGTTCCCCCGGTCCCGGGTCTGATATCATCCCGTTCCGTGTACCGAGAGCGTCGCATTACCGTCGTTATTCCCTGCCTCAACGAGGAAGAGGGCATCGTCCAGGTGCTCTCGCGCATGCCTTCTTTCGTCGATGAGGTCATCGTGGTCGACAACGATTCCACCGACCGCACCGCCGAAATGGCGCGGCGTTTCGGCGCCCGCGTCCTCCACGAGAAAATCCGGGGTTACGGCCGGGCTTACAAGACCGGCCTGATGCAGGCCAAGGGCGACATCATCGTCACCCTGGACGGCGACCACTCCTACCCTGTGGATGCAATATCCTATCTCCTCGAGGTCTTCCTGCACTCGGAGGTTCGCTTTCTATCGGCCTCGCGCTTCCCGCTCAAATACCGGCGCGCCATGTCCGCGAAACACTGGCTCGGGAACAAGCTGCTGAGTCTGGCGCTCTCGGCCCTCTATTTCCGTTGGGTGA
>CAYGWQ010000032.1:0-27149 GCA_964353465.1 uncultured Acidobacteriota bacterium
AGAGCACGAGATCTGGTATGCGCAGGAGTCCGCCCTCGATCGCGTGATCGGTGACGTCGATGTGATTTACGTAACTCAGATTCACCCCGGCCGCATGCCTGAACAGCAGCGCCTCCAGAAGTACTTCATGGACACTGGCGTTTTGCGGAAAATGCGGCCGAATGCCATGATCATGCACCCGCTCCCGCGCACCGTGGAACTCGACAAAGCAGTCGATGGTGATCCTCGTGCTTTTTATTTTCAACAGGCAACCAATGGTTTGTACGTGCGCATGGCGCTTTTGACGATGGTGTTGGAATCGAAGTAATGCCGCGTCCCTGCTCGCCCTGCCCTTATAGGAGGCTTCATGAATCCGGAAATGACCGCCAAAGATCTCATCGAACTCGAAGATCGGTACGGAGCTCATAACTATCACCCGCTGGATGTTGTGGTTCAGAAGGCACAAGGAGTCTGGGTCTATGATGTGGAGGGGAAGCGCTACCTGGATTGCCTGGCTGCCTACTCGGCGGTGAATCAGGGCCATTGTCATCCAAAGATCCTGAGGGCGATGATGGAGCAGGCCCATCGGGTCACCTTGACCTCGCGCGCCTTCCGCAACGACCAGCTGCCGCTTCTATGCAGGGATCTGAACCGCATGGCTGGGATGGACATGGCGTTGCCGATGAACTCGGGGGCGGAAGCAGTGGAGACTGCTCTTAAGGCGGCTCGCAAGTGGGGATACAAGGTAAAAGGGATCCCCCCGGAAAAGGCCGAAATTATTGCCTGTACCAACAACTTTCACGGGCGCACCATCACGATCGTGAGCTTCTCCACGGAGAACCAGTACCGTGACGGGTTTGGTCCCTTCACTCCCGGGTTCACAGTGATTCCCTACAATGACCCTGAAGCCTTGCGGCGCGCGATCACTCCCAACACCTGCGCTTTTTTGGTCGAGCCCATCCAGGGTGAAGCCGGGATCATCGTGCCAAAAGAAGGGTATCTGAAGAAATGCGAGGCATTATGCCGGGAGCATAACCTGCTCCTGGTGGTCGATGAAATCCAATCCGGGCTTGGACGAACCGGAAAGCTCTTTGCCTACATGCATGAGGATGTCCATCCGGATATGGTGATCATCGGCAAGGCTCTCTCTGGAGGCTATTATCCGGTTTCCGCAGTGCTGGCGCCGCGCAACGTGCTCGAGGTTTTCAAGCCGGGCGACCATGGAAGCACGTTCGGCGGCAATCCTCTGGCTTGCGCCATTGCGCGTGCCGCGCTGCAGGTTCTGGCCGAGGAAAAGCTGGCCGATAGGTCTGCAGAACTCGGTGCCTACTTCCTCGGGCAACTGAAGACTCTGCGGGCGCCCCACATCGTCGATATCCGCGGGCGCGGGCTGTGGATCGGCATTGAACTGAGCGGTGCCGCCCGGCCTTATTGTGAGAAATTGAAGGACGAGGGGATCCTGTGCAAAGAGACCCATGACCATGTCATTCGCGTGGCTCCACCGCTCGTAATCACCAGGGATGAGATCGACTGGGCTCTGGATCGCTTCAGGAAGGTTCTTCAGTGATCAGGGCAGCAGCAAGACCTTTCCCGCAGTTTCCCTGGCCTCCAAGGCCTGATGCGCTCTTGATGCCTCGCGCAACGGAAGGGCGCGCTCGATCCGCAGATGCAGTTTTCCCTCTGCCATCCACCGGAAAAGATCGCCGGCCCGCCAGTTGAGCTCCTCGAGGGTCGCGGTGTAATGGGCGAGGCTGGGACGGGTCACATAGACGGAGCCCTTGGCGTTGAGGATATTCAGGTCGATGGGAGGCACCGGGCCGCTTGACTGGCCGAATAAAACCATCATCCCCCTGCGTTTCAGACAGTTCAGGCTCTTCTCAAAGGTCGCGCGGCCCACTGAATCATAGACCACGTCGACGCCGCGGCCTTCCGTGAGCTTCTTCACTTCGCTCTCAAAATCGACCTGATCATAGCGAATCACGTGATCCGCACCCGCTGCGCGTGCGAGCGCGGCTTTCCCATCCGTCGACACCGTGCCGATCACCCGTGCTCCGATCCGTTTGGCAACCTGGATCAGCAATAACCCGACCCCTCCGGCAGCGGCGTGGACCAGCGCCGTCTGGCCGCTCTGGAGCGGGAACGCAGAGTGCGCAAGATAATGAGCGGTCATGCCTTGAAGCATAGCGGCAGCCCCATCCCGAAAATCGACTTCTGCGGGCAACTTTACAAGTTGCCATGCGTTGGCCAAAGCATAATCACCGTAGGCGCCAAGGTTCATTGCATAGGCAACGCGATCACCCGGCTTTACGCCGGTCACATTCCCACCTATGGCATCTACCAGGCCGGCCGCCTCCATCCCGGGAGTGAAAGGTAGCGTTGTTTTGTAGAGACCCGTTCGAAAGTAGATATCGATATAGTTCAATCCGATCGCTTGAACTTTCACGCGAGCCTGATCCGGACCCGGTATCGGGACCGGCACGTCCTCATAAATGAGTTTTTCAGGGCCGCCCGTTTCATGCACGCGAATGGCTTTCATGTCGATATCCTCCTGAAGGTGCTCTCTATACCATAGTGTATTCGCTGAAGAGGTTGCCATGAAATTGTGGGCCGCAGTAGCCCTCGGAGCACTTTTACCGGCCCGCGGCCCGGCAGTCAGGGCGGCAAGGCACGAAGTACAACGGATTCCGCGAAGGCTTATCGCTCTGCTATACTTGTACGCGATTTTGTTTTGCCCAGGCGCGGTATGAAAATCCAGAGGATTTGTATATGAGACTACCCGTGATTCTGTTGCCCGCTTCGCTTGCCGCCCTGCTGCTCACCGTTCACGGGTGGGCACAGCAGCGGCACCCCATTACCCTTGCGGATCTCATGGCGTTCAGCCGTGTGAGCGAACCGCAGATATCCCCGGATGGCAAATCGGTCGCATTTTCGATCAACCGCGTTGATCTGGCCAAAAACGCCGGGAACAGCGACATCTGGATGGTCCCGATCACGGGTGGTGCCGCGCGGCAATTGACGCAAAGCGACAAGCGCGACAACAACGCTCGATGGTCTCCGGACGCGAAAAGACTGGCATTCATTTCCAGCCGGGATGGCAGCCCGCAAGTCTGGATCCTGGAAGTTGCCAGCGGAGAAGCACGCAAGCTCACATCGCTTTCAACGGGAGCGGATGGGGTGATGTGGTCTCCCGACGGCAAGCATCTTGCCTTTACTTCGGATGTGTACCCGGACTGCCGCGACGACGCCTGCAACGCGCAGCGCGATAAAGCCGCCGAATCCTCCAAAGTAAAAGCCAAAGTATTCGAGCGCCTGCTCTACCGGCACTGGAATGCCTGGAAGGACGGCAAGCGCACGCACATCTTTGTTGTTTCCGCCGCCGCCGGCACGCCTCGCGATCTGACCCCAGGGGACTACGATGCTCCGCCATTTTCACTCGGCGGCCCGGCTGACTATGCATTTTCGCCGGACGGGAAGGAGCTCTGCTTCGCAAGAAATACCGATAAAGGGGAGGCAACCAGTACCAATGGAGATCTCTGGATCGTGCAGGTCCAGGGGGGCGAGCCGCGCAAGATAACCGCCAATCCTGCTTATGACGGTTCTCCTGTGTATTCGCCTGACGGCAGATACATCGCCTATCGCGCCCAGAAGCGCCCGGGATTTGAATCGGATCGTTTCGAGATCATGCTTTTCGACAGGGCTGCCGGAACCTCCAAATCGATCACGGCCGGCCTTGATCGATCCGTGGATGAAATGACCTGGACTCCGGACAGCCGTTCGATCTTTTTCACTGCGGAGGATGAGAGTTTCTCGAGCATTTTTCGGGTTGGGATCGGCGGGGAAGCTCCTGTGCGCGTGACGAACCGCAGCTATAACAGCGAGGTGCAGGTATCACCCGACGGCAAGACGCTGGTTTTCACCCGCCAGAGCATCTCCAGGCCACCCGAGATTTATGGCGCAGGCGTTGAGGGACGGAATGTCCAGGCGCTTACCGAGGTCAACAGGGCCGTGCTTAGCCGGATAGAGCTCGGCGCGGTGGAAAATGTCACCTATAAGGGGGCGGAGGGGGCCAATATCCAGGCCTGGATTGTAAAACCACCCAATTTTTCGCCGTCCGGAAAGTATCCTGCGATCTTTCTCATCCACGGCGGCCCCCAAGGCGCGTGGGCGGACAATTTTTCCTATCGCTGGAACCTCCAGATGTTTGCGAGCCGCGGCTATGTAGTTTTTGCCGCTAATCCGAGAGGAAGCACGGGCTTCGGCCAGAAGTTCACCGATGAGATCTCCGGCGATTGGGGCGGCAGGGTTTATCAAGATCTCATGAACGGGGCTGATTACCTGGAAAAACTCCCCTACGTGACTGCCGGACGGGTTGCGGCCGCCGGCGCCAGCTACGGCGGCTATATGGTGGATTGGATCGCGGGGCATACGGATCGATTCCGATGCCTGGTCAGCCATGACGGCGTCTACAATCTGGCCAGCATGTTCGGCGCTACCGAGGAGCTGTGGTTCCCCATGTGGGAGTTGAAGGGCACTCCGTGGGACAATTCGGGCCTGTATGCGAAGTGGTCTCCCTCCTCTTACGTGAAAAACTTTAAAACGCCTACCCTGGTCGTGCACGGGGAACTCGATTATCGCGTTCCGGTGAGCCAGGGTTTTGAATTCTTCACGGCACTGCAGCTCATGAAGGTGCCATCGAAGTTTCTATACTTCCCTGACGAAGGCCACTGGGTCATGAAGCCCCAGAACAGTGAACTCTGGTACCAGACGGTACTTGATTGGATCGACCGGTGGACATTGCGGGAATTACGCTAAGTCGCCGGGTGAATGCCCCAAGCCGGGTACGAGCGTTATTCAGTCATCATACAGAATTGCCCGCCGCGGCGCATACCAGTTCATAGGCGCGCCGCAACCGGTCCAAATCGGTCTGCAGGTTTCCGACCGCCACTCTCAGGCAATAGCGCCCTTTGAGCTTGGTGTGGGATACGAAGACCTCACCACTCGCATTCACACGTTCGATCACGCCGGCATTCAAACGCTCCAGTTCGATCTCATCGTCCGTTCCCGGGGGATGGATGCGGAAACACACCACGGAGAAGGGAACCGGCGCCAGCCGTTCCAGAAGTGGATTCGCGTCAATCCAAGATGCGAAGGTCTGTGCCAGCCGTACGTGTTCTCGAATCCGCTCCGCAATGCCTTCCGTGCCGAAATGGCGGAAAACGAACCAGAGTTTAATGGCGCGGAAACGCCTGCCCAGCTGGAATGAGTAATCCATGAGATCGCCCGCCCCGTGGACATCGGTGCGCAGATACTCAGCGACGAGTGAGAAGGCGTTGCGCAGCATCTCGGGGCGACTCGTGAAGAGGACCGAACAGTCGATGGGCGTAAACAGCCATTTGTGCGGGTTCATTACCACGGAGTCGGCCTGGCCGCACCCTTCCAGCGCACCGCGGAATTCCGGCGCCACTGCCGCACTTCCCGCATATGCCGCATCCACGTGCAACCACAAACGGTTACGCCGGCAGATTTCGGCGATTTCCGGCACAGGATCAACCGCAGTCGCCGAAGTTGTACCGACTGTGGCTACCACCGCAAACGGATGGTATCTCTCTGCCCGATCCTTTTGAATCGCTTCCTCAAGCGCATCCACCCGCATGCGAAACGCGCTGTCGGATGGGATTCGCCGGATACCGCGCAAACCCACTCCCAGAACCAGGCCTGCCTTATCCACGGATGAATGAGCCTCTTCCGAGCAATAGAGCGTGAGTGGAGGTTTGCCGGAAAGCCCTTCTTCACGTATGCGCAAGCCTGTTGCCTCGCGGGCAGCCGCGAGCGCAACCAGCGTGGACGTGGAAGCCGTATCGGTGATCATGCCAAACCAGGAAACCGGAAGATCCACGGCAGCGGCGTACCAGCGCAGCACAACCCGCTCCAGTTCCGTCAAGGCCGGACAGGTCTTCCAGAGCATGCCGTTGCTGTTGAGGGTGCCGCTTACCAGTTCCCCAAGTATGCCCGGTGCAGAGCCTGTGATCCCGAAGTAAGCCATGAATCCAGGATGGTTCCAGTGAGTGATTCCCGGCAAAATGATCTCCGTCAGGTCTCTGAGCCAGATATCCACGGGCTCACCATGAGCGGGAGCCAAAGCGGGTAACGCACGCTCAACATCTCCTGGAGCAATTCTAGGCAAAACAGGCATTGCAGCGACGTTTTCTCGATAACGAGCAACCCAGTCGCTAACCTCGGCCAAGGCGGCACGGAATGCAGCGTCTGACATGTCGGCATGCTTGATCGGATCTCTGTTCATCGCTTTCTCCAGGTCGGCAGCAGAAAACTGGAGTTCCCGAACGGGCTGCCCTGTTTCTGCGTGCCGCGATGTGAACTTGGTTCGCTGCGCTCGCCAACTCTAGGAGCAAAGGGGTCAAGGGAGCAAGGGGAAAACGAGCTCAGCGCTTTGCGTTGATCTCGGCTTTGCGGCTTCGCATGAGCGTGCACCGCACCCATTCCGAGATGTTTGCGCCAATTGCATTTCGCAGATGAGCACATGGAATTGGGGGTTAAAAAACCTTGGCCCACAGCGCATCGACTTTCTTCACGGTATCCGGATCAGGTTCGACGACTGGGGGAAACCAAGGCTTCAATCGGCTGTCCAGCACGATTGGAGCGGTCAGGCTGACGTGAAAGCGCCGCAATTGAGCCTGGCAACCGTAAATGTCGGCAGCAGGCTCGAAGCGGGTGAAGACCGTCCAGAGAAAGGAAGCCTCGTCCCGGGTGCACTCGGCGGCATCATCCACCAGACACACCATGCGGAATGGCTGCACCGCCGCCTCCTGAAGGAGTTGTTCGACGACCGCGTCATTTTCCCGCCATTTCGGACCCTCGACAACCAGGACTCCGGGGGCGAACACTTTCTGGCGGCGGAAAGCCGGGTTCTGCAGCTCTGCACGCAGTTCCGATTCCAGAGCATAGCGCTTCTCTCCCAAGCCCATCAGGATGGCCTTGCTGCCTTCATTCAGCGTCCGCGAAGAGTAGTCCAAGGAATCCTGCGAAACATGAGAAAAGACGAACAGGTCGCTGGAGAAATCGGTGCGCTCCAGGATATGTACCAGCAAAGGACGGAAATCCCTGAGCGACAGATGTGCGTCGGTGACCAGCAGCAACTTTGTCAGAGATAGCTGGCCTTCCCCTAGAATTCGCAGGGCCGCCATGAAAGCTTCCTTGCGGTAGCGTTCACGCACGACCGCCGCGGCAAGGGCATGCATACCGGCTTCATCATAGGCCCAGACGGCAACGACACCGTTCATTACCAGGGGGAAAAGGGGCGCGAAGAGTTCCTGGAGGTATTCCCCGATATAGTGATCCTCCTGTGGCGGACGTCCCACGACGGTTGCCGGGAAAATGGCATCGGCCCGGTGATACATGCGTTCGACCTGAAAAACGGGGAACTCGTGGGCAAGGGAATAGTACCCGTAGTGATCGCCGAAAGGGCCTTCCGTGCGCCGAGTGGCAGGGGGCACCTTCCCGACCAGCAAAAAATCGGCTTCGGCTACAATCGGGAGGGGACTGATCTCCGGGGCACGGAGGACCCCGACGCGCCCCCCCTGGAGCAGGGACGCGAGCACCAGTTCGGGGACATTCTCGGGCAGCGGCGCGATTGCAGACATGATGAGAGCGGGAGGGCCTCCTAGAAACAGGTTCACCGGCAATGCCTGGCCGCGCCGTTCCGCCTCAAAGTAGTGAAATCCGCCACCCCGGTGAATCTGAAAGTGCATGCCGAGGGTCTGGTCATCGTAGATCTGATTCCGGTACATGCCGAGGTTGCCTTTTCCCGTAACCGGATCCTCGGAATAGGCAAGCGGCAGTGTCAGGAAAGGACCGCCGTCACCCGGCCAGCTGATCAGCTGTGGAAGCTCGCGCAATCGGACAGGCTCAATGCGTTTTTCGAGCACGCGGCCGGATGTTTGTATCCTGGTTCCCAGGGTGCGGCTGGTTTTCAGCAGGTCCCGAAAACGCCACAAACTCGAAACTCGCGGCGGCATCAATGTTGCGGCTGCTTGGGCGATCCTGCGCACAAACCTCTGTGGATCTTCGCCAAAAGCAAGCTCAATGCGCCTGCGGGTGCCAAACAGATTGGTGGCCACCGGGAACCGTGTGCGCGCCACGCGGGTAAACAGAAGCGCCGGCCCCTGTCTTGCCACGGTCCGGCGCTGGATTTCGGCCAGTTCCAGATGAGGGTCGACAGTCTCCTCGATGACGTGCAGCTCCCTTTCGCGCCGGAGTGTGTCAAGGAAGGTTCTCAGATTCGGATGCTTCATGCCGCCTTTCCCCTCTGAAGGCCCGTGACAGGATACACTTCAGGGGGCGGTAGCACCAAGTGTTTACCCTCATGAACCCCGGCCGCTCCGCCTATTACCGTTCAGGATTGTGCGTGATGCATGAGGGCGGGTACGCCCTTGATATTACGCCCGGGAGCGTGTCAGGTATTCGGCGAGCGCTCGGGTATACTGGTGATAGGTGTACGGGTCGAAGCAGACGACGATCACTTTTTTGGGCAGATCGTGCTTTGCGAGGAATCCCATTATTTCGCGCAGCGCAATGCCGCACGCCAGTTCGACCGGATAGCCGAAGGCTCCGGTACTGATCGATGGGAACGCGACGGTGGCTGCGAGGTGCTGTTGTGCGAGCTGCAGGCTGCTCCGGTAGCACTCGGCCAGGAGTTCAGCTTCTTGTTGCCTGCCGCCGTTCCAGATCGGGCCGACGGTGTGGATCACCCATTTGGCCGGCAATCGATATCCGCGGGTTATTTTCGCGTGTCCGGTGGCGCACCCATTCAGGGTGCGGCATTCTTTGAGGAGTTCCGGGCCGGCAGCATGATGGATAGCGCCGTCAACTCCGCCGCCCCCGAGAAGGGAGTCATTCGCAGCATTCACGATGGCATCCACTGGTTGTCGGGTGATATCGCCTTTGACGACTGCAATTCTGGCCGACAGTTTTTTCATAGTGGCCGATCCGATGCCCAAGAGATTCGCGCCGGCTGGGTGACAAAATCAGGCTCGACCATCTCGCATGTCGCCGCGCCGAGGGCGGCTTCTATCAGACGGTTCAGATCGAGCATGCTCTCGGCCCGCTCGACCTGCGCCAGATTAGCCCCAGTTTCCGGGTGTTTGGGAACAAAAAGGGTACAGCAATCCTGATCCGGAAGAATGCTGACCTCATAGGTTTCAATGTCACGAGCCACACGGATGATATCTTCCTTGTCGTCCCCCACCAGGGGCCGGAAAATAGGAAATTCTGCAGCTGCCGCCGAGACGACACGAAGGTTTTCCAGAGTCTGGCTGGCCACCTGGCCCAGGCTGTCACCGGTCACCAGCGCTGCGGCACCCTCCTTACGGGCCAATGCTTCCGCAATGCGGACCATAAAGCGGCGGTAGAGGATCACGCGTAAGGGGGGCGGGGTATAGGCCACGATTTCACGCTGCACCTCGGCGAATGGCACCAGGTGCAGCTTTCCTTCAAGCTGGTAGCGCGCCAAGATTCCCACGAGCCGCCTAACCTTATCCTGGGACTCCATCGTGGTGTGAGGGAAACTGTGGTAGTGAACGAACTGCACCTGGCAGCCGCGGCGCAGCAGGCGGAACGCAGCTACCGGAGAGTCAATCCCTCCGGAAAGCAGGCAGAGGACCTTGCCTCCAGTGCGCGACGGCAGCCCGCCTCCTCCCGGTATTTTCGAAAAATAAAGAAAAGCGCGTGCAGCCACGATCTCGACGAAACAGGTCAGCTCGGGATTATCCATGCGCACCTTGGCCCCGCTCAGTCCGTGCACGAACGCGCCCAGTTCTTTATTCAGCTGCTGCGAGTTTAGAGAGAAGTCCTTCGTCCCCCTGCGCGTGTCGATCTTGAACGAAGCGAACGTACGGGCCTGTACCAGTGCGGCAAGCGCCAGGCGGATTGCCTCCAAATCCGCGACTGTTTCCCAGGCGAAGGAAAAATTGGCGATGCCCGATACCCAGCGCAGCCGCCGCTCGATTTCCGGCAGGGGAGAGTCCGGGTTGAGTGCGACGATCAAGCGGCCGAAAAAGCGCTTGACGCCGTTGTGGGAAAGTCCCCGAAGTAACGACTCGACATGGCGATAGAGGCGGTCTTCAAACCATCCGCGATTGTTTTTTTTGAGATTGATCTCGTGATAATGTGCCAGGACGAGCTGATTCACTAGCCACCCGAACCAAGGAAGGAAGGTTTTTACAGGCCTTCAATCCGATCCGTACCGTCAGCCACCGCAACTGCGGCGGCTACACCTCTCAGGACCCGCCGGCATATCCGATCCGGACCCGAATTCCCTCCACAATGACCGGGACCTGCCTCTGGCCCTTAGTATACTGCAGCATCCGGGTCATCGCTTCCCTATCCTTCACCACGTTGTAATATTCAAACGGCTCTTTTTTACCCTGCCAATCCTCACGGGCCTGGGAAGTATAGGGTCAGGTATCCTTGCCGAAAATCAATACTTTCTCTTGCATATTGCCTCCCGCATCTGGATAACATGAAGCGCATGAAGCGATCCAGGAAATTGTGTTCCCCTGCTGGCCCGATCACACGCAGGGAATTCGCGCTGCGTGCCGGATTGGGCATGACCGGAATTGCCCTGGCCCGGGACAGAGTGCTTGCTCAGGATGAGCCTCACTCATCGCTGGCCCTGGCAAGAAACTCGGACCGCCGCTCGGCCCTCAAGGAGGCAATGGGTTTGCTGGGGAATATCAACTTCGGCGGGAAGGACCTTTATCTCAAGGCAAACTTCACAAGCGCCGATCCCTTCCCGGCAACGACTCATCCGGATACGCTCCGTGAGGTTGTGGGACTGCTCAGGGAACGCAATTGCGGCAAACTGGTGCTGGTGGAAAGGAGCTGCATGGGATCTACCCGCCATGTATGGGAGATGCTGGAGATCCCCGCGCTGGCTCAGGAGCTCGACATACAGCTCCTGGCGCTGGATGACCTTGCTCTCGAGCATTGGCGGAAAGAGCCACTTCCGGAATCCAACTGGAAGGCCGGAGTCGAGGTGCCTAAATTCCTCGACCGCGAGTGCTGCTTGATTCAGATATGCAACCTGAAAACCCATCGTTTTGGCGCAATGTTCAGCGCAAGTCTGAAGAACTCCGTAGGGCTGGTGGCGAAATACGGCCTGCTGAACGCGGGCTACAACTACATGAAGGAGCTGCACGACTCTCCCCATCAGGGTGCCATGATTGCAGATCTGAACCTTGTCTATGAGCCCAAGCTCATTTTGATGGATGCCATGAAGGTGTTTATTAACGGAGGCCCCGAGACCGGTGAGCTGGCGGCTCCGGAGGTGGTTCTTGCCTCCGCAGACCGTGCGGCCATCGATGCCGTCGGGGTGGCTCTGCTGCGACTCCATGGGACAGGGCCTGAACAACCCTTGGTTTGGCGCACAGTCTACGAACAGCAGCAGCTGAAGCGCGCGGTTGAGCTTAAGCTCGGTGCCGCGTCCAGCCGGGAAATTCGGTTTTTAACTACAAACATCCACAGCCAGCGCCTCGCCTCTCAAATTGAGGCAATCCTGCAGGAAGTCCCCAAAAAGCCCGGTGACAAGCTGCCGCCCAAATTCGTAGGAAATAATCGGGCGCACAGTACGTAGTTACCAAGTGTATGCCGCCTGCAGCCGGGAACGGCGAGCATTAGGAAGGGCTATTTTCTCGCCGGGAGGGGAAATGAAGAAAGACTTGGACTCGATCATCCTGACACGTCAGGAGCTGGCGATCATGAAGGTTGTCTGGGAGCTGGGCACCGCAACCGTAAAAGATGTCTGCAACGCCCTTTCGCAGAGCAAGCCTACGGCCTATACCACGGTACTCACCCTGATGAGTATCCTGGAGGAGAAAGGCGTATTGCTTCACATGCGCAGCGGGCGCGCCTATATCTATCGGTCTCTGCTTTCCCGGGATCAGGCAACCAGGAATCAGATACGGGATCTGGTTGCGCGCTTCTTCGACGGCAGGCCCGAGCGGTTGATTGCCAGCGTCCTGGAAACCGAGGCAATAGCCCCAGAGCAACTCGACGGTTTGGCGAAGCTCACTAAGCCGGGCGAGACACATCAGGTAGCCTGACATTTGTCAGGGCCCGACGCCGCGCTTGCGGTCGTCGCCGGATTACCTGGTGGGGGCGAAATAACCCTTGCGATTATTCAGCTTCAGTTTATTATCCCGCACCTTGATCTCGATCTTGCGATAGCTGCCATCGCGCTTCGGATTGCTGGAGATGTACCCGAGGTAGTACTGGCTGCGCAATTCCTGGCCGATTTCGCGGAAGGAGCTGTCCAGGTCCTCCACCAAAAAGGGGAATAATGCCTTGCCGCCGGTTTCATTGGCCAGCTGCTGCAATACCTTGTCTCCACCCCGGCTATCGCTGCCCACACCGAACAAGCCGCCGCGATTAATGCTTATGGAAAAGATCGTTGCATCTGCAGTCTGGGCCATTTCGCGTGCTCGCTCAAAGGTCTCGGTGCTGGCGGAATCGGCGCCATCGGAGAGGATTACGATAGCCTTGCGACCGGGCTCCCGGATCAGTTTTTCATCACATGTGCGGACAATCGCATCGAAGAGCGCAGTGTTTCCGGCTGCCTGTATCTTCCCGATCTGTTTGGCCAGCTTATTGGGATCGTTGGTAAAGTCCTGGACCAGACTGACTGCGGTATCAAACGTAACCAGCATGGCGCGATCCGGCTCCCTGAGCACGGTATAAAAGAAGTTTGTTGCCGCCGCCTGCTCGAATTTGAGTTTGGGAGCCACGCTCTGGCTGGTATCCACCAGCAGCGCGATATTCAATGGCATGTTGGTCTCACGCGCAAAGTTTTTGATTTCCTGCTTCTGCCCATCCTCGAATATCGCGAAATCCTCGCGGGACAGGTTGGTGACAAAGGACCTCGTGTCCTTGTTATATGCGGAGCAGAAAACGTTGACCAGATCAACGCTGATCCGGTAGGTCTGGTCCGATATGCGCGGAGGGAGCTGTTCTTTGGCCGTCTGAGCAAAAGTCCGTCCGGCATCCTGAACAGATTGGACAGGACTATGGAAGAGAAAAACCATGGCAATTGTCAGTGCCACGCCGTATCGCGATATAGCAAGCATCATCGTTCCCGTATCTCGAAGCAATTATTGGCTTAATTTTTGAATTATAGGGGCCGGTCCCAGGGGAGTCAAGAAACCTTCCATATCGCTGCAATTCAGACGTTGTCTGCCGGCAGTAGGAATGATTATGGAACCACAAAGACCTCAAAGACCACAAAGAAACCGGAACACACCGATAGGGTGGGATGAACGGCAAGCCGGTTGGGACCAGGCAACTCCGGATGCGTCCGGTTCAACCGATCCGCGCCAGAAAATGCAGCAACTCCGGCGGCATAGGTGAAGTGAATACGAGCTTTTCGCCCGTCCGAGGGTGGCAAAATTCCAACTTGTGCGCGTGGAGAAAATGCCTCTGCAGGTCCCGAACTGCCTGCCGGACAATGGGATCCAGGAGATTTCGGGATCGATTGCCGCCATAGAGAAGGTCTCCCACCACAGGGTGCCCAATCTGGGTAAGATGGACCCGGATCTGGTGCGTCCGGCCTGTCTCTATCCGAACGCGCAGCAAGGAGAAGGGCCCATACTCCGCCTCAAGGCTGTAGTGGGTAATGGCGTCACGGCGCCGCCGGGAGCGAACGGAGATCTTTTTTCTGTCCCTGATATCGCGGCCCAAAGGGAGGTCTATTGTACCCGCAGTCTTGCTCGGGCGTCCGTGCACCAAGGCCAGATATTCTTTTTTTATCTGACGGTTTTTAAATTGGAGCGACAGCGCGCGATGGGCTGCCAGGCCTTTCGCCACCACCAGCAGGCCGCTTGTCAGTTTGTCGAGGCGGTGAACGATACCCGGCCGCATGACATCTCCGGTCGGCAGCGGTCCGAGGTGAAAGAGCAATGCGTTGACCAGCGTTCCGGAACGCACAGCAGCGCCGGCGTGGCAGACCATACCTGCTGGTTTTTCCACCACAGCCAGGTCCGCATCCTCGTAAACCAAATGAAGCGGAATCTCCTCGGGCTGGGGCTCGAAAGCCGCAAGGGGCTGTCTTATTTGAAGCATTATGGTATCGCCGGGCCGCAGCAAATAGCCGGTTTTGACTCGCGCATTATTGACGAAAACGTCTCCGGCACGGATCCATTCCTGAATCTGAGAGCGGCTCTGTTCCGGGAAAGCAGCTGCCAGATAGCGGTCCAGTCGAATCCGGGCTGCATCGTGAGGAATCCGGAAGCACGTGCCGGGATCGATCACTCTTCAGATGCCTTGGACGCGCGCCGCCGCAGATAGAAGAAGGCCGCCGCAGATCCCAGGATCGTCAGGATGCCGATGAACTGGGATGTGGACAGCAGGCCGTTCAGCACGAAGCCGCGGTCGTCATCACGGAAGAATTCGATAATAAATCGGAGACCTGCATACAGCATCAGGTACTCGAGGATGATTTGCCCGGTAAAGTGCTTCCGTCCCAGGCGCCACATCAGGAATAGGGAAAGCAGGAAAGTTCCCAGCGACTCGTAGATCTGGGTTGGGTGCAGCGCGACGTTGAGGGGCACCCCCACGTTCTCATACGAGTAGGTGTCGGTAAATGTGATACCCCACGGCATGCTGGTAGGCTTGCCGAAACAGCACCCTGCCGACAGACATCCCAGGCGGCCGATGCTCTGTCCCAGGGCGATTCCCGGAGCGGTGATGTCCGCGACCTTCCAACTGGGCAACTTAGTCCGGTGCATGTACCAGGCCGAGGCCACCAGCGCCAGCAAAAGTCCGCCATAGTAGACACCGCTGGAGCGCAAAGTCGCGAGGGAGAAGATTTCTCTTGGATTCTCCATGTAATAGGAAGAATCCGAGATAAAGAGCAGCAGTTTGGCACCCACCAGGGCAGAGAAGATGATGATCAGCCCCAGGTTCCAGATAGAATCGGGATTCAAACCCGACTTTGCCGCATTGCGGCTTGCGAGCCAGATTCCGGCAATGAATGCCAATGCCAGGAGGAGGCCGTAGGTATGTATGGTGAGCGGACCCACGTCTAAGATTTTAGGATACATAGTCTGGTTTTATTCTTCCTCTGCCTTTCGATCTTTGTTGGCTTCGTCAACAATTTTCTGTGCGATGTGCGCCGGAACTTCGTCGTAATGAGAGAATTCCATATGGTAGCTGCCCCGGCCGCCGGTCATCGATGTAAGCACGGGAGCGTAGCTCACCATTTCAGCCATGGGTACCTGTGACTTGATAACCTGCATATCTCTTTTGACATCCATGCCTTGCAGCTTGCCGCGCCTGCTGGTGAGGTCTCCCATCAGATCTCCGGCGTATTCCTGCGGAGCGAGTATCTCCACGTTCATGATCGGTTCCAGCAGAACCGGCTGGGCTTGCTCCATAGCCTTTTTGAAAGCCAGGCTGCCGGCAATCTTGAATGCCATTTCCGAAGAGTCGACCGCATGGAAACTGCCGTCATAGAGGATAACCCTGAAGTCCACGACCGGAAAGCCGGCAAGATACCCTCGGGCGGCCGATTCGATGATGCCTTTTTCCACGGCAGGTATGAAGTTTCTCGGGATCGAACCGCCGAAAATCTCGTCCACGAATTCGAAGCCACTGCTGCGTGGCAATGGCTGCAGCTTGATCCAGCAGTCGCCGAACTGCCCATGGCCGCCGGTCTGCTTCTTGTGCCTCCCCTGTACGTCGGCGGTCCCTCGGATGGTTTCACGATAGGGGACTTTCGGAGTCTTGAGGATCACCTCAACCCCATAGCGCTTGCGCATTTTGGCGACCGTGACTTCAACGTGGAGCTGGCCGGATCCGGAAAGCAACAGCTGCTTGGTTTGGGGATCACGATTGTATTTGATTGCCGGATCTTCCTCGGTGATGCGCGCCAGAGCGCTGCTGATCTTGTCTTCATCGCCTCTGGCCTTGGGCTCGATCGCGAAGGTGATGGAAGGCTCAGGAATCTCCACTGCCGGGAACAGGATTGGCTGGGATGGGTCGCAGAGTGTATCGCCGGTGGTGGTTTCCCGCAACTTGGTCACGGCAAAGAAATCACCCGCGTGCACCTCGCCTACGGGTGTCATCGTTTTGCCCTGCAAAGCCTGAAGCGGCCCGAATTTTTCACTCTTGCTTTTGGTCTGGTTGTTGTAGGTCGTATCCGAACGCATGATGCCCGAGTAGAGGCGGATGATGCTGATACGGCCGGTAAAGGGATCGGCAACGGTCTTGACCACATAGGCAGCGTAAGGATCCTTGCTGGTGACCGCATGTGCTACTGGCTCTTTGGTCTTAGGATTGATGCCGCGAACCTTTTCGATCCCCGGCGGCGGCAGCAACTCGACGATGGCATCCAGGACCTGGGGTACGCCGATGTTGTGAATCGCGCTGGAGCAGAGGATGGGGAAGATGGTGCGGGCATACACGCTCTTCTTCAGCCCTTCCAGCAGATCGGAATCCGACAAGGTTCCCTCGGCGAAAAACTTCTCCATCAGCTCGTCACTGCTCTCGGCAACCATTTCGATCAGCTTTTCACGCGCTTTTTGTGCAGCCTCCTTGTATTCGTCGGGAATGTCGATTGTCTGGAATTTCCCCGATCCGTCCCTTTCGTAGCGATAGGCCTTGTTGTTCAAGATATTGATGACGCCTGTGAATTCCCGTTCGGCACCGATGGGGATATGAATGGGAACGCCGGCGCGCCCGAAGGTCTCTTCTACGGACGCCAGCGCACGCTCAAAACTGGCATTATCACGGTCCATCTTGTTGACGATCATGATCCGCGGCAGTCTGAACTCTTCTACGAATTCCCACACCTTTTCAGTCTGAACCTCCACTCCCGCGACCGCATCGAGCACCAGGACGGCGGCGTCGGCTGCACGCAGCACCAGCCTGGTATCCGTCAGGAACGGGCGATAGCCGGGCGTGTCGAGGATGTTGATCTTCTTCTTGTTCCACTCACAATAGGCAAGCGCACTGCTGATGGAGATCTTCCGTTCGATTTCCTCGTCTTCGTAGTCGGTAACCGTGTTTCCATCCTCCACTCGGGCAAGCCGGTTGATAGCCCCCGCATTGAACAGCATGGCGGAGGTCAAGGAAGTCTTGCCGGATGTGCCGTGCCCGATGATACCGACATTTCGAATGGATTCACTATCGTAAACCCGCATAAAGGGCTCCTTTCAGCAGGATTGATGTGGTATGAGTCCAAAAAAGGTTTTGATAATACCACAGGGATGGATCGGTCGCAACGCCGCAGCATCCGTCACTTTTCCCGCAAGACATTACCGGACACGGATGAACACGGATGAACACGGATTACCATTCCTGGGCAGCCAGGACGAGCAGGTTGCGCCACCGCATGGGCGCCTCCAGCCAACGGCTTGCTTCGAGTCCGCGGGAAAGCGCGCCGGGATTAAAATGTAGTCTAAATGCAGATGGTGCGCGCTCTCCCGCGGACTCGAAGCAAGCCGTTGCAGCGCGAAGCGCTGGCCCATGCGGTGGCGCAACCTGCTCGTCCGATCCGTGTTCATCCGTGTCCTGCAATTTTTTTGACCTACGGCAGTGGATGTCATGGTCCGCATTGCAGAAACAACGGGGCTTTCCTACCGTGGCCCGGGATCCGCCGGCGAGATTGCCGCTTTCAGTATGCGCTCTTTACATTCCCGGGGGTGATATACTGATTTCGGCACCAAACCCAATCCAGGAGGATTCATGCGCAGAGCCGGCCGCATTTGTCTTATTTGTATCCTGTTTGCTTCCACAGCCTGTGCCCAGTCTCCCAGCGCCTCTATGGGTCAGTTGAGCGGCGAGCGGGCTTTGGAGCATGTCCGTGCCCAGGTCGCCTTTGGACCGAGACCTCCGGGATCGGAGGCTCTGCAGAAATGCCGTCAGTACTTGATACAACAGCTGGAAGGATACGGCTATCTGGTCGAGCGAGACTCCTTTGAAGCGAGTACCCCCTATGGCCCGAAGCAAATGATGAATCTCATCGCCCGCAAAAAGGATGCAGCGGGAAAGAGCATCGTGGCCATGGCCAGCCACTACGACACGAAATACTACGAGAAGATTTCTTTTGTGGGCGCCAACGACGCAGGGAGCAGCACGGGCCTGCTGCTGGAACTGGCCAGGGTTCTTGCCTCCAGGAAGGACAGTTTTGACTACTGGTTCGTTTTTCTGGACGGCGAGGAGGCCTTCATTGAGTGGAGCACCTTCGACGGCACGTACGGCAGTAGACACCTGGCCAGGCGATGGAAAGAGGACGGGACCGCCGGCAAAGTGCGCGCCCTGATCCTGCTGGACATGATCGGCGACAAAAATCTGAAAATTCTCAAGGAAGCGAATTCGACTCCCTGGCTGATGGACCTCGTCTGGGACACCGCTCTGGAGACCGGACAGGGGGACATTCTCGCGAGCACTCCTTCCGCCGTAGAGGATGATCACATACCGTTCATCGATGTTCGCATTCCCGCCGTCGACATCATCGGGAACTTCCCTGCGTGGTGGCACACGGAAGGGGACACTTTGGATAAGATCAGCGCATCCAGTATGGAAAAGGTGGGAAAACTGGTGCTCGATGTGCTCACGAGGCTAGAGCGCAGGCTTGCCGGACGGTGAGGATGGTGACGATCCGGGCCATCGGCATCGGTCAGAATGATTACGCTTCGTACGGTTCTTTAAAGCCGCATTGCTTGTCGTTGCAGAACCGGATCGTGCCCGTACGCTTGGTGGTTTTGATGATTGTGAATGCGGTTCCGCATTTCGGGCAAGCTTCGGCGATCGGCTTGTTCCAGAGCACGAAATCGCAATCAGGGTAATTAGAGCAGCCGTAAAAGACCTTTCCGCGCCGGGACTTTCTCTCGACAATCTCCCCACCGCAGTTTTTGGGGCATGCGACTCCAGTCGTCTTGTGCTTGATGTACTTGCAGTCCGGATAGTTGCTGCAGGCGGTGTATTCGCCAAAACGGCCGTGCTTGATGGCCAGGTGTTTTGCGCACACCGGGCAACTCTCCGCGAGCGGGATGTCCTGCTTTACCTCTACAGAGTCTGTTCCCTTGACTATTTTCTTGGTATTGCGGCATTCGGGGTACCCCGAGCAGGCTAGAAAGGCTCCGAAGCGGCCGCGCTTCATTACCATTGGGCGGCCGCATTTCTCGCAGGCAATCTCTTCGACCTCGGCGACGGCGGGTCCGGCCTCCGCACCGTTCTTCGGAATCTCCCGCGTGTTCTTGCACTCGGGATAGGAGGAGCAGGCGATGAAACGGCCGAACTTACCCCACTTGATCACCATCTTGCTGCCGCACTTCTCGCAAACCTCATCGGTCTCGATCTCTTCGGTTTTGACGTCCCGCATGTTCTTCTCGGCGTCCCGAAGCCGTTTTGAGAAGCGCTCATAGAAGTTCCGCATGGCGTCCTGCCAACGCTCGCGGCCCGACTCGATTCTGTCGAGATGATCTTCCATGCGGGCGGTATACTCATAATCGAAGATGTCTTCGAAGCTCTCTACGAGCAACTGCACAACCAGTTCCCCGGTCTCCGTCGGATGGAAGCGCCCTTCATGCTTATGAACGTACTCCCGATCCTGTATGGTACTCAGGATTGAGGCATAGGTACTCGGGCGCCCGATGCCCCGGGCTTCCAAGGCTTTTACCAGACCGGCTTCGTTGTAACGAGGAGGCGGCTGGGTAAAGTGCTGGGTCGGCTGCAGGGCTCTTACATCCAATTGTTCGCCTTCGGAAAGCTCGGGGAGCAAGCCATCCTGGCTGTCGGTTTCCCGGTCGGATCGGGCTTCATCGGCTTTCGCCTCCTGATAGACTGCGAGGAATCCGTCGAACTTGCGCACCGATCCGGTCGCCTTGAACTGCACCCTTCCGGCTTCGATGGTGACGTCGGTTTGATCGAAAATGGCAGGGTTCATCTGAGACGCGACAAACCGGTGCCAGATCAGGCTGTACAGCTTCCACATGTCCGGATCGAGAAAGCGCTTGAGGCTCTCGGGGGTATGGTCGACCGAAGTCGGGCGGATGGCCTCATGTGCATCCTGGGCGGTCTTCTTCGACTTGTAATAAATCGGATGATGCGGCAGATACGGCTCGCCGAACTGGGTGCGTATGAGGTCTCGCACCTCATGGAGAGCCGTCTCCGAGACCCGCGTTGAATCCGTGCGCATGTAAGTGATCAGGCCTTCCGCGCCCTCCGCTCCGATCTCGACTCCTTCGTAAAGCCGCTGGGCCAGGAGCATGGTCTTCTTTACGGGATAATTCAGCCTGCGCGCCGCTTCCTGCTGCAGGTTGCTGGTGATGAATGGCGGCACGGGATAGCGCTTTTTTTCCCGCCGATGGATTTTCTTTACCAGGAACCGGGCCTGCTGCAATTCCTTGACGATCTCATGCGCCGTCTCCCCGTTGCTGACTTTCCACTTCTCACCGTCGACAGCGCTGGCTTTTGCATTGAATTCCGGCGGCATGCGGCCGGCGAGGCGGGCCGTGAGGTTCCAGTATTCCTCCACCCGGAAGTCCCTGATCTCGCGCTCCCGGTCCACGATCATGCGCAAGGCTACCGTCTGAACGCGGCCTGCGGAAAGACCACGCCGCACCTTATCCCACAGCAGGGGGCTGATCTTGTAGCCGACGAGACGGTCCAGGATCCGCCGCGCCTGCTGCGCCTCGACCTTGTGGACGTTGATCCTGCCGGGATGCTCGAATGCCTCGTGGATTGCGTTTTTGGTAATTTCGTGGAACAGGACGCGATAGACTTCCCTGGTCTTGCCGGCGAGCTCTTCAGCGAGATGCTGGCAGATCGCCTCGCCCTCGCGGTCGGGGTCTGCCGCGAGATAGATGGTCTTGGCGGTTTTGGCAGCAGCGCGCAGTTCCCGGACTATCTTTTCCTTGGACGGTATGATGCCATAGTTCGGGGTGAAATCGTCATCGACATCCACCCCCAGCTTGTTTTTCGGCAGGTCTTTGATGTGTCCTACGGAAGCCTTGACGTTGAAACCCTTGCCAAGATATTTCCTGATGGTCCTAGCTTTCGCGGGCGATTCGACAATAACCAGTGAATTTGCCATAAGAGGCCGCACTATAGCAGCGATTGAAAAAATTCCAAGAAAAATCATTCCTCCGGCCGGGCAACCCGGATGAACAGGCTCCCCGGCACCTGACGAATCCGGCCCCGCATCTCAAGGTTCAGAAGCATCTCGCTGAGTCGCGGCACGCTCAGGCCGCTTCTCTGGAGAATCTCGTCGAAATGCGTCGCCTTATCGACATCCAGCACCTCGACAATGATACACTCTTCGGCAGTCATAAGGTCGAGCTCTTGTGTGGGACGGGGTCGAGTATCCTCCTTGGCCAGGATTCTGTGACGCACCTCCGCCGGCAGTTCTTCCACGATATCCCGCCAGACCTGGACCAGTTTGGCTCCCTGCTTGATCAAGTAATTAGGTCCAAAGCTCTGCGGCGATGTCAGGTTTCCAGGGATTGCAAAAACTTCCCGATTCTGTTCCATGGCCAGCCGCGCAGTGATCAGAGATCCGCTGTACTCGCTTGCTTCCACAATTACTGTCCCCAGCGATAAACCGCTGATGATGCGGTTGCGCACCGGAAAGTTTTGCGGAGCCGGTGAAGTGCCCGGGGCAAACTCCGAGAGCAGCAGTCCGTGCTCGACAATCTGTTGTGTCAGTTGCCGGTGCTCACGGGGATACACCACATCAATGCCACACCCCAGGACTGCTGCTGTCTTACCTCCTGCTTTCAGACAACCACGGTGGGCTGCAGCATCGATCCCGCGTGCCAGTCCGCTGATCACGGCCAAATCCCGAACAGCAAGGTCGGATGCCAGCCCCTCGGATATCTGCAGGCCATAATAGGTGGGCCGACGCGTGCCTACCATGGCAACACTTGGCATTTCCAGAACATCGATATTGCCGCGGCAATAAAGGATCAGCGGCGGATCATAGATCTCCTCAAGGATTGTCGGGTAGCCGGTGGTGCCGCGGACCAGGATGCAGCATTTCTCGCGGGCAGCCCAATCGAGAATTTCTGCCGCCATATGGAGGTATCGTCGGGACCTGATGGCCGAGGCGATCTCGGGCGAGACCCCATGGGCTTCAAGTTCGCGATGGCCCAGTGCGAGCACATCCTCGAGCCGCGGACGGCTCTTCCGCAGGCTGTCCAGAGTCAGAGGCCCAAGGCCGGGCACCAGCGACAATTCCAGGGCGGCATGCACTTCGCGTTTTGCAATACTTTCCATGAGCTTCAAATCCCACGTCTTGGAAATTAAACAACTGCTTTACAACAAATTGGATGCCGAATAATGTTTTACAATTTCATCCCGCTTGCCAATTCTTCGCTGATATAGTTTCGTGGCGGCGATACTTATTTCCGCCTTTGCGGAGAAGGGCAGAGAATTGAGGCTTCGAATCTCACTCGTTCAATACCTGAATGCGGCGCCTCTTGGATGGTACTTTTTGCACGGGCCGCTGCGGCGCCACTACCAAGTCTTCTCAGCAACCCCTGCGAAATGCGCCGAGCAACTTGCGCTCGGCGAAGTCGACGTCGGCATTATTCCCTCCGTTGAATATCAGCGTATCCCGAACCTTCATGTCATCCCGGAGATTTCAATTGCCGCCGTGGATGAGGTCCGCAGCGTCCTCCTGGTCCGGCCGCGCGGCAGCACAATCATCCGATCCGTTGCTCTGGACATCAGTTCGCGCACCTCGGTGGTGCTCCTCAAGCTATTGCTTCAACACAAGATGGGTCTTAATCCCGAATTCATTCCCCACGAACCGGACGCCGCCAGGATGCTTCAAAGATGCGATGCAGCCCTGATCATCGGAGATGCGGCGTTGCGCTGTTCTGCTGAGGAATACGACATCACGGATCTGGCTGCAGCCTGGCGTGATTGGCAGTCAAGGCCATTTGTCTTCGCTTTCTGGGCGTGCCGGGAGAAGGCCATGGCTGTGGAGGATCTGGCGGGTATCTTTCGGGATGCCAGAGATTGGGGATTAAGCCGAATGGAGGAAATCGCCGCCAGCTATGCAAGGACTCTGAGCCTGCCGGCTCCGTTTCTGGAACAGTACCTGCGCTGCAATCTGGACCATAACATGGGCCCGGAACATATCGAAGGCCTGGAACGCTTCTATCGCCTGGCGTTCGACGCGGGATTGACCGAGTGTCAGGTCCCCCTGCGATTTGTCCCACAATGGGGAAAGTGAGGATTCCGGAGCATTATTTTTCGGACTGAATGATTCCAGCCCGCATATTCACGAATAAGGCGGGCTAGAGGGTTGGCGAGGTGCTGCGGGGCAGAGGGATCATTATTTAAAGTGATACATCAGGTATCGTCTTCTAACTCTATGTTCCAATAGAAATAATCGCGCCATGATTCTGGGGCACTCCTGAATCCGATCGTGACATGAAGAATGCTGGGGATCCAGTCGGGCGTCTTGGGCTGGCGTATCAACCGCATGCCCGCCTCATCAGGTGTGCGGCCCCCTTTTCTATGGTTGCATTTGAAGCAGCAGGTGACGATGTTACTCCAGCTTTTGCTCCCGTCCTTTACAACCGGGATGACATGGTCGAAGGTCAGATCCTCCGTCGAACACTTGGTGCCGCAGTACTGGCAGGTGTGCAAGTCGCGGGCGTATATATTGGCCCGGCTGAACTTGATATGTTGAAACCGTTTCCTCATCCGGACATATTTCAGGAGTCGGAGCACGCTCGGCATTCTGATACTGAAGCTGATGCTGCGGATCTCGTGGTCATACTCCGCCAGGACCTCAACTTTGCCCTGAAAGAGCAAGGTGATGGCACGCTTCCACGGAACAATGTTTATAGGTTCATAGCTGGCGTTGAGAACGAGTGTGTGCTCCATAGACCAATTCCGGCGATCGACTATTGACAAAGCGCCGGCCATGACGTTGGATGAAGGATCACCATGTTAACGCATGCGATCGAACGGCGCGAAGGCAAACACCCCTCCTGAAACTGGCCCTCGCGCATCGGCAGTCGATCCAAGTTGCACGGCGCATAGCGCTAAGTTGCTGTTATATAAGTACAAACAATTAAAGCAGTCAAGTGTTTTCCGGCTAAATTGTCCGCCTCGCCGGAATGTCCCGTGTAAGAGGAACTCCATGACGGTTCGTCTCGGAATTGAGATTCTGCTGCAGGAACGAAAAAAACTCCTGCATGGAGCGCGGGCAGGTGCGGTGGTGCACCCTGCTTCGGTATTACCGAACCTCCGGCACACAGCCGATGCGCTGCTTGCAGAGAAGTCCTTCAATCTGGTTTCCCTCTTCGGCCCCCAGCATGGGGCACGGGGCGAGAAACAGGACAACATGATCGAATCGGACTTTTACCTCGACCCGGATACTCGCCTGCCGGTGCACAGCCTCTACGGGGCTACGAGGTGGCCCACCGAGGAAATGCTCAGCGACTTGGATACACTTGTCTTCGACCTGCAGGATGTCGGCACTCGTGTCTACACCTTCATTCACACGATGGCGTATTGCATGGTGTCGTGTGCGCGCTGTGGCAAGTCAATGGTGGTGGTCGATCGGCCGAATCCGATCAATGGCAACCAGATCGAAGGGGACGTGCTGGATCCGGAGTTCAAATCGTTTGTTGGGCTTCACCCGCTGCCGATGCGTCACGGCATGACAGCGGGGGAACTGGCGCTGCTATACAACTCCGAGTTTGGCATCGGATGTCAGCTGACCGTGGTTCCCATGCAAGGATGGCGCCGCTCCCAATGGTTCGACCAGACAGGCCTGCCGTGGATCATGCCGTCGCCTAACCTGCCGACGTTGGACAGTGCGACCGTCTATCCAGGTATGGTATTAGTAGAGGGTACCTTGCTGTCCGAGGGTCGGGGCACGACACGTCCTTTCGAGATCCTGGGCGCTCCCTATATCAATGCGCGGATGCTGGCCGAGCACTTGAAGGGATTGCAGCTCCCGGGCGTTCTATTTCGTCCCGTCTACTTCGAGCCGACGTTTCAAAAGTGTGCCGGGGTGATGTGCGGGGGCGTGCATTTGCATATAGTGGACCGTGACCGGTTCGAGCCATTTCTGACGGGAGTGGCCGTTATTTCTGCCGTCAAAGAGCTGTATCCGCACTCGTTCCAGTGGCGCAAGCCGCCTTACGAGTATGAGACCAGGAAGATGCCCATCGAGATTTTGTGCGGCGGCGATCGGATTCCCCGGCAGATCGATGCCGGAATTCCGCCCGGTGAAATTCGCCAGGGCTGGCTTGAGGATGTGGCGCGTTTCCGCGCCCTGCGCGAGCCTTACCTGCTCTATGAGTAACCTTTGAATGGAGTGACCGAAGATGGAAAACCCGTGCACGAGAGAATCCGCTTGGGAACTGCTGGCGGAATACACGAAGAGCGACAGCCTGCGGAAACACGCACTGGCCGTTGAGATTCTCATGAGAGCGTACGCGAAAAAATACGGCGAGGATCCTGATGTCTGGGGCATCGTGGGCCTGCTGCACGACTTCGACTATGAGATGTATCCCACGATGCCGGACCATCCCCAAAAGGGAGCCGAGATCCTGCGGCAGCGGGGATATCCCGAGGATCTTGTGTATGCCGTTTCGTCCCACGTGAGCGAGTTGCAGCTTCCGCGCCACAACCTGCTGTGCAGGACCGTTTACGCCTGTGATGAATTGGCAGGCTTCCTTGTGGCCAGCGCGCTGGTGCGGCCGGGAAAGTCGATCCTCGGCCTGGAAGTGAAATCGGTGCGTAAAAAACTGAAAGATAAAGCATTCGCGCGTGCTGTGAATCGCGACGATATCTATCGCGGCGCTGAGGAGCTCGGCGTGGATCTCGACGAGCACATCGGATTTTGCATCCGGGCGATGGAAGAGAGTGCGGCCGTCCTCGGGCTCGGCGGGATCACGGACGGTGCGTAGTGCGATGAATTGCCTATAAGTTAGGGGAAGTGCAGAGCCTGCTTTTTTGTTTTCCACCAAGGGGAGAGGTGCCAATGATCATCGGGCTGACGGGCAAGAATGCTGCAGGCAAGACCGAAGTCTCGCTGTATCTGGTGAGCCGGGGATTTGAATATCATTCGCTTGCCGACGGAGTTCGGGACGAGGCGAGAACGCGCGGCAGGGAAATCACGCGCGAAGTTTTGATCGAGCTGGGAAACGAGCTGCGCAGCCGGTTCGGCGCCGGTGTGTTGGCAGAACGCGTCTCCTCCCGGCTGGGAAACGACCGTAACTACGTCATCGACTCCATCCGCAATCCGACCGAAGTGGAGGTCCTGAAGCGGCGCAAGGATTTCGTGCTCCTGGCGGTGGACGCCAACCGGCAGGTGAGGTTTGAACGAAGCCGGCTTCGGGGCAGGGAAGGAGCCGCCGCGACGCTCGATCAGTTCATCCGGGAAGAGGACAGGGAGATGGATAGCGACGATCCCGCAAGCCAACAGCTGGCAGCCACCTGGCGCATGGCCGACCTGGTGGTCCAGAACGACGGTTCCTTGGAGGAACTGCATCAGAAGCTTGCCGAGATCCTGCCAGGATTGATGAGCAATTTCGATCGCCCGGACTGGGACGAGTACTTCCTCAACATTGCCAAGGTAGTGGCTTCGCGCAGCAACTGCATGAAGCGCAAGGTTGCGGCGATCATCGTAAGGGACCGGCGTGTGATTGCCACCGGATACAACGGCACGCCGCGCGGCGCCAGAAATTGCAATGAAGGCGGTTGTCCGAGATGCAATGCCTTGGCAAAGAGCGGCACATCCCTGGATGAGTGCCTGTGTTGCCACGGTGAGGAAAACGCAATCACCCAGGCGGCGTATCACGGCATCAGCCTGAAGGGCGCCACGCTCTACACGACCTTTGCCCCCTGCATGCTGTGCACCAAGATGATCATCAACAGCGGCATCCTCGAGGTCGTCTACAATCAGGAATACCCGCTGAACGACCGCGCCATGGCGCTGCTATGCGAATGCGGCGTTGTGCTCCGGAAACATCGGGTTTAGCGGATTGCCGCCGGCTTCAGACAGTGTCAGTCGCGAAATCCGGCTGCAGAATGTCCCGGCCGAGCCCCGAAGGGGCGGCAAGATAGTAGCCGGGGGCGCGAGCCCCCGGATAGGAGATTGTATTTATGGAGCCCCGGCAGGGGCGAAAGTT
>CAYGWQ010000033.1:0-26965 GCA_964353465.1 uncultured Acidobacteriota bacterium
GGTCAGACCATGGCTAGGATATTTGATCCGGAAAAGCTAATTTGGACAAGAGTGATCTCAACTGGTTAATTGACCAGACTCGCACAACGCCACTTGGCGGTGTTGACCCATTGAGCGCGATGGAAGAAACACGCGCCGATCTCGATCTCGCCGCGATCTACACTGCTCTGATGAGCCAGCGTGCCGGCGGGGAAGTCAAGGGTGATCCCCGGCTCGCTTGTGAGGTGCAGCATCTTTCCGTGTTGGAAGTGCTGAATTCCGAATCCCGCCTGGCGCTGCTAGGCGATCCAGGCTCGGGCAAGAGCACCTTCATCAATTTTGTCGCGCTGTGCATGGCGGGTGAGATGCTCGGACGCGACGACGTTAATCTCAGGATGCTCACCGCTCCGCTGCCTGGGGATGATGAAGAACACCCAGTCCACCGGACCGAGCCAAAGCAAGGAACTCAGCCGTGGAGCCATGGAGCGCTGCTTCCCGTGCGGGTGATCTTGCGCGATCTGGCGGCTCGAGGCCTCCCTCCCGTGGGCCAGGTGGCCGATTGCGATACCTTGTGGCGATTCATCCTCAAGGAACTGCCGGAAGTCCTGGCTGGTTTTGGCGAGATGCTGCGGAAAGAATGGCTGGAAGACGGCGGCTTGCTACTGCTGGATGGGTTGGACGAAGTGCCCGAAGCCGATGACCGGCGGGAGCAGCTGAAGAGCGCCGTACAGGGATTTGCCGCTACGTTTTCCAAAGTGCGGGTAATGATTACCAGCCGCACCTACGCTTACCAGAGGCAGGCATGGAAATTGGATGGCTTTGCCGAGGCAGTTCTTGCCCCCTTCGGATCCGGTCAAATCCGGCGTTTTGTGGAGCGTTGGTACGCCTATGTGGGCCAAGTCCGCCATCTCTCGAGGGATGGTGCGCAGGGTCGCGCGGTCCAACTCGAGCACGCAATAGATGGCAGCCCGCGTCTCGCGGAACTGGCAGCGCGGCCGCTACTTCTTACTTTGATGGCCTCCCTGCACGCCTGGCGCGGCGGCACGCTCCCGGAACAACGCGAGGAACTGTACTCTGAAGCCGTCGACCTCCTGCTGAACCAGTGGGAGAGTCAGAAGCTGCGCAGGCTGCCGGATGGCACCTATGAGTTTCTCCAGCCGAGCCTAGCCGAGTGGTTGCGCGTGGATCGCATGGAGGTTCGCGCTCTGCTCGATCGACTGGCATTTGAAGCTCACCGCGACCAGCCCAGCATGCAGGGCACAGCGGACATTCCGCAGGAAAAACTGGTGGGCGAGCTGATGAGGCTGACATCGAATCCGGATGCACGCCCGGCGCGGCTTATCGAATATGTAAGCTTTCGCGCGGGCCTTTTGGAACCGCGCGGCGTGGGGGTTTACGCATTCCCACACAGAACCTTTCAGGAGTACTTGGCGGCTTGCCATCTCACCGGCCCCGAGTTTCCAGACGAGGTCGCCGATCTTTGCCGTGCCGAACCTGGCCGGTGGCGCGAAGTGACCATGCTTGCCGGCGCAAAGGCTGCCCGCGGCGTGGCCGCCGCCGCCTGGAATCTGGCGGAGGCGCTCTGCTACCAGGAAGCTCCTGTTTGTGCAAGACCTGACGTTGAAAGCGAACCGGATCTTTGGGGCGCGCTCCTGGCCGCGCAGGTTCTGATTGAAAACAAAAGCATAGCCAGGATTCCGCCGCGCAACGTGCCCAAGATGGAGCGTATCCGGCAGTGGCTGACCTGTATCGTCACACAAGGATTGCTGCCCCCGGTGGATCGCGCCCTGGCAGGGAATGCCTTGGCGATCCTGGGCGACCAGCGCGATCTGGAGGAGCTGGTCTTTGTGTCCGGAGGAAAGTTCTGGATGGGCAGTGAAAAATCCATGGACTCTCTTGCCTATGATGATGAAATGCCTCTGCACGAAGTCCTTGTTCCTGGTTTTAGGATCGGGAAATACCCGGTGACCATTGCGCTGTGGAAGAGGTTCGTCGAGGCCACTGGATATCAAGGCGATCCCCGCGCGCTTTCAGGTTTGCCAAACCATCCTGCCGTGTATATATCTTGGCAGGATGCGCGTGCCTTCTGCGATTGGCTCACGCAATCGTGGCGTGAAGCAGGGAAGATTAGTCCAAATGATATCGTGCGTTTGCCTACAGAAGCCGAATGGGAAAATGCGGCGCGTGGCACGGATCGCAGGATTTTTCCCTGGGGTAATGAACTGGATCCCAATCGGGCGAACTATGCCGATACAGGCATCAGCGCCACTAGTCCTGTAGGGTGTTTCCCCGCGGGAGCATCCCCTTATGGCAGTTTGGATATGGCTGGAAACGTTGGGGAGTTGTGTCAGTCAATGAAAGAAAGCTATCCCTATCTTGCCGGCGATGGTCGTGAGGACTTAACGGGTGAAGGTGACCGGGTTGTGCGCGGCGGTTCCTTCGACGAACAACGCAGGCTTGTGCGTTGCGCCTGCCGCAACTACTACCGTCCCGTCCTTCGCAACGGTACCCTCGGTTGTCGGGTAGTGGTGGTCTCCCCCAGTTCTTGCTTTTGAATCCCTGGCCCCTGTTTTCCCTGATCCCTGACTTTCAGGCCTGAGGGCTATCTGTGAGGACGAAGGCGAAATGTGATTCCCGTTCCAGGCTGAGCGCGCTCGTCCTTCTGGCGCACTGTCACTTGCGGATCGGCCGAGTTATTCCCCTGCGCGCAATAGCATGCGGTCATTGTGCCGCTGTTCGATAGCGGCGCGCAGGGGTCGGCACCTGCAGAAGAAATGCGGCTCCGGCAACAAACAAAAGGATAATCGCCAAGATCGATATGCGCGAGTTGTCGGTAAGCAATGCCGTGAGGCCCATCAATGCGGGACCAATGATCGCGGCAAACTTTCCGAGCATGTTATAAAAGCCGAAAAATTCCCCTGCCTTGTCGGCCGGGATCAACCGTGCGTACAGCGAGCGGCTCAACGCCTGCACGCCTCCCTGGACCAGACCGACAACCACTGCCAGTCCATAAAACTCACGGGGCGATCGTATGAAATAGCCCCAGACACAGACGCCCACGTACACTGCCAGACCGATCAAGATCGCCGCCCTGGCCCCCAGCTTCTCGCCCAACTTGCCGAAGACGAGCGCCGCAGGAAAGCCGACGAACTGCGTGATCAATAACGCTCCGATCAGGTCTTCCGTGGGGAAATGGAGTGCCTGGCCATAGTCAACCGCCATTTGCACAACCGTATCGACGCCGTCGATGTAGAGCCAATACCCGACGAGGAACAGTGCCACCCCTTTTAAATTTCGGATTTCATGAAAGGTCTGCCACAATTGTCCCAATCCCGCCTTGATAATATCCAGGCTGCTGCCCTTGGCAGTGTCCGTTTTCGGCTCAGGAACAAATACCAGGAGCGGGATGGTGAAAACCGCCCACCACGCACCGACGGTTACAAAGGCCCAACGCATCGCTTCCTGTTTGTCGGCCAGGCCGAAAGTCGTAGGGTGCAGCACCATGAAAACGTTCAATGCGAACAAGGCTCCGCCGCCGAGATATCCCAGCGCATATCCCAGGGCTGAGACGATATCGAGTTTGTTCTCGCAGGCGACGTTAACCAGCAGAGAATCGTAGAAGATGTTCTCGCCCGAGAATCCAATCAGCGCCAGTGCATAGAGGGTGAGGCCCAGGGCCCAATTCCCCTGCGCGACGAAATGGAGGGCGACGGTCATCACCACTCCCTGTCCGGCGAAGAACAGCAGGAATCTCTTCTTCGCACGCCCGCAGTCGGCGATGGCTCCCAGGGCCGGAGCCAGCACTGCCACCGCGAGGCTGGCCAGAGCGATGGTCATGCCGAGCCGAAAGCTGCTTACCGTTTGGGACGCGCCTGCGCTCCAGTATTCCTTGTTCAATACGGGAACGAATGCAGCCATGACCGAGGTGGCAAATGCCGAATTGGCCCAGTCATACAAGGCCCAGGGAACCGCCTGTTTCCAATTGAGGCTGCCGTTGGTATCTGCACTCATCTGCGTCATGGGCTAATCCGGCGTCTGAGCGTGCTCCGCCATCATGCTCGGGCTTCAACCGTGCTATTGTCAATCTTTTTGGTGCTTTTTGGTCGTGGACAGGGAAGTCCAAAATTCTTCTTTTTTCAGACAATATGGGCAGCCGAGGCGTGAGGTAGGCGCCGGCTGCCAGACGGCGCTCGCGGTGATGCGAAACTTGAGACCCCGTCCGGCGGCCGTGATATGCAGTGGGCGCCGGCTGCTAGACGGCGCTCGCGGTGATGCGAAACTTGAGACCCCGTCCGGCGGCCGTGATATGCAGTGGGCGCCGGCTGCTAGACGGCGCTCGCGGTGATGCGAAACTTGAGACCCCGTCCGGCGGCCGGGGCCTACTGGCCGGCGAACCGTCAGCGTTCGTCAAACTCTCGGATCCCCGGCTCCGCCTTTCTTTAGCAGACGCGCAATCAGGAAGAACAGAACCACGACCGCGGTGCCGAGGACGGCCCAGAAGATGATCTTATGATGTGCCGGCGAACTTGCCTGATCGGACTCTGCCTGGCTGTCCGGGGCCAGCAGCACTTCTTCGGCTGCTGTCCCCATTAAGCGCGGCGCGAGGAGGGCAAGATCATAGCGCGGCGCTGCCAGGTCCTTCCTGCCGTAGTAGAGGGTCAACGGCCCTTCGCTTTCACGAAGAAAACGCATGCGGTAGGCCGGCAGCAAAAGCTTGACGGATGTGATGGGGAGCGGGCTATTGTCGCCCTCGTCCACCACCAGCCTTGCTTCCGTTGTTTTCAGGGCGGGGAGCCTCAGAGTGAGAGCTGCGGCTGGAGCATCGGGATCTGTATTGCTCCAGACTGCCTGGGCAATACGTTCTGTCCATGGTTCCTGCCGTTCATTGGCCGGGTTCCTTTCGAGCAAGATAGACAAATCACGGCGGAATACGCGCGCATCCGTCGTCAGCACCAGGCGGGCGGCCGGCAGATTCTCATAAGGAAGGCGAATCCGGTAATAGCTCTGCGATGCTACCGCTGGTTGCCCCGCAGGTGCACGGCCGGCAGGCGCCGGAATTCGCTCCAAAGAGGGCAGATCGGTGGTAAGGGGCTCATCCAGCTTCTCCAGTAAGTAAGGGACCTGACGCCCATCTGTACTGGCGATCCGGAGATCCGAAAGGTTGGAGTGAGCCAGTGCAGCGGAATCCAGCAACAGGGCATTCAAGCCGGGCCTGCCCGGCGGAATTTTGCGCGCGTATCGGAATGAACTGACATCGATCTGTGCGCCCGCACTCGGGCGCGGGCCGGATGCCGAATATTTCAACTCCGGGGTTTTCTCGTGCAGTTCCCCCCAATGCGCTTCCTCGGTGCGCAGCTTGGACACCGAGTCGCGCAGTACCTCCAAGTCGTATCCGGGGGGCGCCAGGTCCGGATACCCGAAGCGAGCCGTCAACGGGTCCTTGCCCGGGCTGTCAAAATATATCCAGGGAAGATAAGCGAAAACAGCTGAAACCGCGGTGAATTCCAACGGAGGATTATTCTCGTCGTTGATGATCAGCTCGAGCTGAGCCTCCTGGGGAGCCGATATCGGGATGCGCAAGCCGGCGGCGGCAGCTCCGCCAAGGACAGTGTGCCAGAGAGTTGCCAGACCGAGCACCTCCGGCACCATCTCGCCCCCCGACAGCCGACTTTCGGAGACGCGCGCCTTACGCAGAATGTTCTCCCCGACCGAGGTGAGTTCGATAGCCGTTATGGGGAGCCGCGGACCCGGCAGGTGCAACCGGTAGCGGCTCACACCCGGCTCGCCGGTACGGCGCTCGACCTGCAACGGGACCCGCAGCGGCGGAGGCAGGGCTTGAGTCGAAACCAGACGCACCGAAGCAGAGGCGGGAAGGGGAACCCGTGCGCTGGCACTGTCGTCCCAGGTTATTCGAAAATAACGGTACTCTCCCGGCTCAAACTCAAGTTCAAGCCGCTTGAGATTCTCGCCCGGCAGATCGAACAGCGTGCCCTCTTTAACCAGCATGGTCCAGCGGCTGCGATCTCCGCCGGCCTCGAGGAGAATCCGCTTTAAAAAGGGCGCCGGAAGGCCGTCCAGCCGTAAGCGATCGCTCAGCAGGGGGCGTCCGAGATCCAGCTCGAAGCCGCTGGTTTTCTTCGTCTCCGCCACCGGCAACAATCGACCCTGGGTCCAAAGCGGTTCTGGAGCAGGCGGGGCTATCAACAAGTAGGGGATTTCGCGGTTCGCGGTGTCATATAGCCTCAGGTCACTGAGCCCGTCTTTGGCAATGATCATGGTCTCCCGGCCGCCGGCCGTCGTCTCGCGCGACAGCTGCCAGGATGAAGTCGTTCCGGCGAGCAGCGGCACGTCAATCCTGAGCCGATTCGGGCCGGCCCCGCCCGGTATGAGGATGCGCTCAAAGCGAAACATCTCAGCCCGAGGCTGCCGTGTTTGTCCGCGGATTGGTGCGGCCGGGGCAAGCAAAAACGTCATGCAGATGATTGCCGTCACTCCTGCTCGGGATCTCATTTCGTCTCCTTGCGTGCGGATAACACGAATTTTTGCAGAGCCACCGCGACCAGCGCCAGACATAGGGCGAGGCCGACGAAGGACATCACCCGGTAGAGCCCCCCAAGCCTGGCGAGATCATGGAGGAAGCACTTCAAAATCGTGGCGACCAGAAGCGCGAGCGCCGCGATCCGGCATGGCCGGCTGGCGGCTGCGATGCCCACTGCCAGCAGGACCACTGCAAACAACGCCCAGCCGAGGGTAAATGTCAGGTCCTGCGCCAACGTTGCGGTCAGTTGAAAGGTGATTCTTTCGCCGATGGAGTAGAAGTCGGCGATTTCAACATTGAGCAGCAGGAAGAGCAGGATCGCTCCACCCGCCGGCAACAGGCCCGTGACACGTCGCCAACTCTTCGTCAGATTGCCTCCCGTCTTTGCGAACAGCCGCCCGGCGAGAATCAGCGCCGCTGCAGAAACGAGATACGTGTACAGGTACCAGTTCCAGATACGCAGGGCGCCGCGCGGCGCATATTCCAGCACCCAAGGATTCAAAGCCAGCCTGACGAAGACCGCCACGAGCAGGCCGGCAGACGCGCAGCACAGTCCCCGGTGCGGAATCCTGGTGAAGAGCCAGGCCAGTGCGGCTCCTTCGAGCGCCCAACCGATGGTGATCCACTCCTTTTCGAGCTGCAAGGGGATGGCCACGGTTATGAAGGCGAGCGCGGCCCCGGCAACCAGTGCCAGTCTTCCCAATGCCCGCCGCTCAGGAGCATCGATACCCAGCAGCCTCCGGAGCAGAGCCGCCATGAGAACGGCCTGCACCACGGGCAGGATCCCGATATAGCCTTCCCAACCGGCTTCCATGATTGTATGTCGTGCCTGGAAGAAAAACGGCACGCTCGCCAGCACCGCCGCCAGGTATGGCTCGAGGGACCGGCCGGCCCGGCGGCCGAGGAGCAGGGGGTAGCATAGGTAGACCAGGTATACGAGACCGGCAAACAACAGCTGGGAGAAGCGGAATTCCGGAGCGGCGTTGCGCGCCATCCAGAGTGAGACCGCGATCGTTGTTGGACCCGTGGCGAGGATTGCAAGATAGTGCTGCTTACGCACCCAGGCCAGGCCAAGGAGCGCAACGAGGAAGACCAGGTGTGCGGTCAGCAGAAATCCGACTCCCGGTGAGCCGGGCTGTTGAGCGGCAACAATGGTTACCGCCTGTGCCATAAAGACTGTGAACGCAGCGGCGTCGGCAAAGCGCGCGGTTTCCATGCGGAGGCGCTTTGCGACATGAATCCAGAAGAAACTGAGCAGCGCCATGGCTCCCGCCGAGAGGATGGCCACCCCCGGCCATGGCGCGGCACCGGCAACCAGCACCCATACCGACAATACGAGCGCGGAGGCCGCCATGGCCGCCACATGGAGTTCATACCGGCGCGCATACAGGGCCGCAACGCCGACCGCCAGGTCAAGGACCAGCAAAACGCCCAGGAGCGGCCAGGGAGGGACAGCCAGAGCCCTCTGGGAGGCGACCACAATCAGGAACAGATGGCCTACGAGACCGAGATAGACGCAATCCCCCAGAACGCCGGCATCCTCCCCGCCCATCCGACCCTGCAACCAGAACAATCCGCCCATGGCGAAGATCGCAAATCCGGCGATTACAATCAAGGCCGGGAGTACGATAAGATCCAGGTCCGCATTCATCCAAAAGCAGGCCAGGATTGTCCAGGATAAGACGATTCCCGCCACTGCAACGGCAGGAAACCTGGCAACGGATCCTTCCAGGAACAGGCCGAGGTTCAGGACAAGCAGTAGCAGGGACATGCCCCATAGTGCCACCCCGCCGGTCGGCCCTGCCGCCAGGAACAACAGAAGCGCCAGGCTGGCGAATAGCAGCGCCATCCCGGCCCCCTCCGGCTGCAGCCTCTTGTGCCACCGGCGCGCCGCCATGGGGATTCCGATATAGCACAACCCGAAAATTCCGTACAGCGCCAGACCGGAGAGCAGGCGCTCCGCGGTCAGGTACTTCGCAGACCACACCGCTTCGGCGCTCAAAGCCGCAAAGGCTGCCAGAAAGTAGACAGCGCCTTCTTCCGCGAAGATCGCAAACGCCGCTGCCGCTGCCAGCAACAGGAAGAGTACGGCAAAAACCAACCCGGGATGCGCGCAGCGCGGCTCGATCGCCGCCAGGGCGGGGAAGGCAAACAGCAGGAGTGGCGCCGCATATATGACATTCCTGCCCAGTCCGGTGAATTTCCGGCCGAGATGTTGCAGGATAAGCGGCGCCGCCAGATAGAACAGCACAAAAAGCACCACGAACGCGAGCACTGCCGGCCACGCTTCGCCCGTGTAGGAAATCAGCAACCATATCGCGAACACCATGATGGTCGAAATCCCGCCGGCCAGGTGCAGGATCTCGTGCCCGCGGGCAGCGGCGATGGCGAACAGCCCCACGTCCAGGAGGAAGAGAAAACCGAAGAGGATGATGTAATGCCCGCCATAACCCGACACGGAGGCCATGTATGAGGCAAACAGCAGCGGCAGCAAGGCGCTCAGGTTGGCAGTTTTTCCATACCATGAACCCCATCCCGACTGCCCATCTCCTTTTCGGCTCAACGCCAGCATCGCGAAAGTCAGGATCGGGAATACCAGGAAGATGCCGGCCGCCAGAGGCAATTGCGCCGCGGTCAGGAACTTCATCACCCAACCCCACTGATACAACGTCGTAAAAACCAGCGTAAGGGTCGTGAGCAGCGGCCACCGTTTCTTGGCCGCAATCCAGGCCAGGCCCGCATTGAGCAGCAGGAGATAGCCGAAAAGCGAAATCGGACGATTCTCTCCGGTGGAAAGGATGGCCGGGATCGCAAAGCCTCCGAGGAGGCCGAGCAGTGCGATGAACATCGAATCGCGCCGGATCGAAAGCAGGACCGCCACGACTGCTACCAGTACCATAAGGGAAAAGGCCGCCGCAGCGTCGATCAGGCCCCAGAGAGAGTGCGCAGCGAAAAAGGTCGAAAAGAGAATGGCAATTGCCGCCGCATCCATGGCATTGGCTGTAACCGGATATTTTCGGGCAGCCTTCAGTTCGCATATCACCAGGAGCAGAATCCCAACGGCGGCGCCTATGGCCACCCTGACCGGCGGCATCAGCCAGCCGCGTTCGATCGAGTAGAGCAGAAAGAAAATGGCCGCCAGCAGCAGGGCGATGCCCGCTATCCAGGAGAAAAGCTTCACTCCGACCAGTCCTTCCCAATCGAAACTCGGCATCTTCCAGAGTGGCGCTGCAGGAGGCGGCGTCGGAGAAGCGGGCGGCGCGGCCGGTCGATCCTCACTGCGGGCCGGCTCGAGCGGTTTCGTACCGGCAGCCTGCGCGGGGGGGATAATTGGAGGTTGCATAATCGGCTGCGGCAGTATCGAAGCTGCAGCGGCCCGGGGGGCCACTGGAGGTGCATATACGGGCTCTGCAGGAACTGCAGCTGCAGCGACCGGCCTGCCGGCAGATTCAGTGCCCGGGGCTGCGGCTGCGGTGGAGCGCCGCAATTGGTCGCGGAGCGCACGCAACTCGTTCTCCAGCGCCGCAAGTTGCCGCTCATGTCTTTCCACGATCCGGCCCAGCACGGTCGCTCCATGCTGGCTGCGGCTTCGTGCCGCAATCACCAGTGCAGCGATCGACAAAACGATCGGCACTCCCAATAACATCAAGACAAAGACCAGGACTATGTTCATTGATTGCATGGCGCCCTCCTTGCCGTACCTAGTTTCTGTCTCGAAGCTCCCTTTTCGGACCGAATCTTCCATCAACCGGATCAATCATGTGCGGGCGGGCTTCAGCCCTTGCCCGGTTTACCTGAATGAGGGATCGGTGCTTCCATCCAAACAGCGCCTTAATAACAAATGAACTACGCTCATGAAATCGACCGTATCCTCGTTATTATCATCAATGCGCGGGCTAAAGCCCGCCCCCACATGTGACGTCAATCCAGCCGGCGCTGCGGGTTGGACAATGAGTTTCGCGACAGAAACTAGCCAAGGGCTTTGCCCTTGATATCCCGCAAAAAGCAGCGGGATATCCAGGGCGCAGCCCTGGCCTAGTCAGGGGATACCCGTCTCCCCACACTCCTTTGTGAATTCATCCGCCAGCTCGTTGATGCGGCGCAGGTCAAGCTTTCCCGTTCCCAGATACGGCAAAGCGGGAACATGAAAGAAGGCATCGGCGCGCGGCAGCCAGAGGTTGGGCAGGCCTGACTGGGGAAGCTTCTCGAGGCATTTATTCAGCTGTTCCGTAGCGAGCGTGTGCAGGACAACCAAGCGTTCCCCCTTCTTCTCATCCGGCACGCCGACCACCGCAAACAGCTGCTCCGTAGCGCCGGCCAGCTCGTGCAGCTTCTCCTCCACCTTCAGATGAGGAACCATCTCGCCGCCGATCTTGCTGAAGCGGCTCAGACGGTCCGTGATCGTCAGGAAGCCGTCCTCGTCGATCGCCGCGATGTCGCCGGTAACATACCAGCCCTCTCTCAGTACCTCGGCCGACTTGTCGGGCTTGCCGAGGTAGCCCTTCATTACGTTCGGTCCACGGACGAGCATCAGACCTGGTTCATTCACCGGCCGGGGCTCCATGGTTTCCGGATCCACGATACGCACGCTTACGCCCGGCAGCGGATGCCCGATCCTGCCGCGTTTGGCACCGACCTGGCGGAACCCTGGCGCGCGGTAGTCGCGCGCATTGACGGCTACTGCGGGCGCGCACTCTGTGCAGCCGTAAGCTTCCAGCGGGCGGATGCCGAACTGATCTTCGAAGGCCTGGGCCACGCGTTCGTGCAGCTTTTCCGCTCCCACCAGAGCGTAATCGAGGCTGCCGAAATCCTCAGGCTCGCAGCGGCGGATATACCCCAACAGAAAAGTCGGAGTCGAAAGCAGGAATGTGACCGCGTAGGTCCTCACCAGCGCTCCGATCGCCGCCGCGTCGAGAGGGCTTGTGTGATAAACCGCTCCGCAACCGAGTGACAGGGGGAGAGCCAGGGTGCCGGTAAATCCGAATGAGTGAAAAAACGGCAACACTCCGAGAATCCGGTCTCTTCTGCCCAGCGCAAAGACCTGGCCAAGCTGTTCGACATTCGAAGCGATATTGTAATGGCTCAGCATCACACCCTTGGGATCACCGGTGCTGCCGCTGGAAAAAATGACCGTTGCCAGATCGTCCAGCTTCGGCGATGGTCCGGATCCAAGGGCGGTTTCCAGCAGGCGGGTTGGGAAGGTCCAGGTCATCAGCAAGGCAAGCACCTTTTCCCCAAGGCCGGGACTTGCGGCGATATCCTCCAGCAGTATGACCTCTCCGGGAACCTCCAGTTTCACTTTCTCCAGGAAGGCCCTGGAAGTCACAATAGTGCGGATCTCGCATTGGCGCGCGCAAGAAGAGATCAATTCGCCGGAGGTGGTGTAATTCAGGTTCACCGGGATCCTGCCGGAGAGCAGTGCGGCAAAGTTTACAAGTGCTCCTGCAACCGATGGCGGGAGGAGGATGCCGACCATTTTCTGGCCCTGCCAGACCCGGCGTAACCGGCGGCCCAGAAAGAGAGTGCGTGTCAACAGAGCGCCCGCGCGCAGCCTGGGAACGCGCGCATCCGCCATGGCAAACCTCCAGGGATGCCGGCGCGCCGACGCGACAAAGGTCCGGTGCAGGGTTTTCATCCCTTTCTTGTGGTTGCGATACGCCTCGCTGTGCAGCTCCAGCACCGCCTGCCTCACCTCGAACGCGGGCGTCGTCGGCGGCAAGGGAAGCCCGTAACTCACGGTCACCGGATGTGCGAACCTGCGCGGGCGTTTCCAGATAAAGCGCCCCCGGTCGAAGCTGAAAATGCTTCCCCAGACCCCGTCGAGATTGACCGGGACAATCGGCGCCTCGACCCCCTTCATGATCCGCTCGAGGCCGCGCCGGAAGGGAAGCAGCTGACCGATGCGAGTGATCTGGCCTTCGGCGAATATGCAAACGACGTCCCCTTGCCGGATCGCATCACTGGCCAGCCTCAGCGAATGGATCAAGTCGCGCGGACGCAGCCTGGAAGAGATCGGAATCGCCTGCATGATCCGTGCAAAAGGGTGGATCAGCGGGTGATCATAGAAATCCTTGAGCATGATGAAGCGCACGGGCCTGTCGGTGGATGCGCTCAACAGCACGGCGTCAATAAAGGAAAGGTGATTGCAGACCAGCAGCGCCCCCCCTTTTTCCGGGATATTGTCCCGGCCCTCGATGCGGATGCGATACATCGAATGGGTCAGCAGCCAGAGCAGCAGTCGCACAAACGCGTCCGGCAGTATGACGAGGATGTAGATAGTCGCCGCCACCGTCAGGGCGGCGCCGCAAAGAAAAATATCCGGCGGGGTGAGTTTCAGCACGGAAGCCAGCAGGTAGTAAAACCCGGATGCGATGAAGATCCCGACAAAGGAGAGCAGGTTCGCCGCGGCAATGATCCCCCCCTTCCGGTCGGCATCGGGGCGGTGCTGAATCAGCGCGTTGACCGGCACCACAAAGAATCCGCCGAAGATCCCGAGCAGCGCCAGGTTCACAGCGACCGCAACGAGCGTAAGATCGGGACGATACAGCAGAACGCCGAATACCGTGATCCCGATGGCGCCCAGGGGAACCAGCCCATACTCGATCTTGTTGTGGGAAAGGTATCCCGCCAGCATGCTGCCGACGCCGATGCCGATGGCGAGCGCTGCCTGCAAAAGACCATTCTCGCTTTCCGTTATGTGCAGGACATCGGTACCGTAGAATACAATGTTGAACTGCAGCAGCGCTGCGAGAAACCAGATATAGGTGTTCCCGAGGACGGCCAGGAACAAGGTCCGGTCGCTCCTCATCACGTGGATCTGGGCGATCACGTCGGCGAGGAAGTTGGCGCGGAACTTTTTCACGGGCGCGGCCGCCGGCACACGGGCAATGCCGAAGCTGGCGGCAAAGCCCAGAGCCGCCAGTCCGACTAGGATCAGTCCCGACCAGACGTGCGCCCCATGGAATGATCCGGCCATGTGCCCGCCGGCCAGCGTTCCCCCTATGACGGCCAGGAACGTGCCCAGCTCGATCACGCCGTTGCCCCAGGACAACCGCTTCTGCGGCAGCAACTCCGGCAAGAGCCCGTATTTGGAAGGGCCGAAAAAGGCGGCCTGCGTGCTCAGCAAAAAGACCGCTGCCAGCTGCAGGTGCATCCTGCCCGAGGCGAGCCCGGCCAGCGCGATGAGCATCACCAGAATCTCGGCAAGCTTGGTGCCGATCGTCACCGCGCGCTTGCTGTAACGGTCGGCGAGGTAGCCGCCGGCCATGGAAAACAGGATGAAAGGTAAAGAAAACAGTACGCCTACGACGAGCACCAGAAAGTCCCGGTCCTCTTTTGCCAGGCCGCTAGCGGCGAAGATAAAAATCAGCAGGAACTTGTAAGCGTTATCGCTGAACGCTCCCTGAAACTGGGTGACGATCAGGGACCAGAAGCTCCGCCGCCATGGCTGTTCGTGAACCCCTGCTCCTGTTTGCATACCCTTATCCTCATCCGCTGGCCGGCTCAATATGACGCGGCCTGTTTGCGAAGACGGCAGCCAGAATCATCTCCTTGGCACGGGCAGCGACGCGCTCGCCGGCAGGATCGTTGCGGAAGTGGAAGATGACTCCGGAAAGCATGCTCCAGACCGCCTCGACTGTGTCCGCCCGGCCTGCCGAGTCATCGAAGCCCGCCTTCTCCAGGATGCCCGAAGCGATGGCCTTGGAGGCCGCCTCGTGTTCCCGCACCCGAGCCACCGCTTCGGCAGGGAAGTTGCCCTCCCAGGCGCCGCTCCGCTCTTTTTGCATCAGGAAAAAAATGATGTCGTAGAATTCGGGGTATTCCCGCGCGAAAGCAAGAAAAACATCCAGCAGCAGTGCCGCCTGTTCACTGGGGGGGGCGGGATGTCGGCTTGCAGCCACCAGGCGTTGGCGCAGGATTTCGTAGCCTTCGATGAGCAGTTCAATGTAGAGAGCCTCTTTGCCGGAGAAATAGAGGTAGATCGTGCCGGGGGCCAATTCTGCCGTCCGGGCGATTTCGGGTATGGACGTGCCGGCATAGCCTTTTTTCCAGAAAAGCAGCTTTGCGGCATTCAGTATTTCCTGCCGTCTCCTGTCCGCTTCCCGCCGGCGCCGTTCCCGAGTTCCCATAAATGAATATCTTTCACAATATGAATCTAATTCATTATCCTCCCAATTGAATATTTCTGTCAAGCAAAAAAAGAGTTTTTGCTGCAATGCCCGCTTCCGTTTGGGCAAAAATCTCGCCACAAATACCTTCTAAGACCACGAAAAAAAAGGGCTTGCCTGTCGCAATGCTTTGGCTTTGCCGGTCTTTTTATTATGGAGCGGTATTGCCTGAGCCGGTTCGGGTATGGTATTCGCAATACGGAGAGGGGATAGTTCCAGACGCGTCTGTGAGGGGTGAAAGGGAATTATGATGCATCGGGCATTCCGGATTCCTGCGGGAGCGCTTTTTCCCGGCGCCGCATTGCTTTTGATGGTCGGCATCTTGACCGCGGGCGAACTGGAGCCCGGGCTGCTTCAAGGGTGGGCCGGCTATATCAAGGCGACCGAGCAGAGGATTGCCGCCGAGCTCTGCGCAAGCAAGGGATTCTTAGTGCTCGATTTTCAGCCTCAGTCTGAGGCGGCCGCCGAGCGCCGGGCGGTGTTTGCCGGCGAGATCCCCATCAAGGAGATGATTTCCTATGACGCGTCCGGCAAGAAGATGGTTCTATCCGGCGGCATGGCCCATCACTGGAGGGGAAGTGTCTTTATTCCCGGAGCGAAGCTGGAAGAGGTCATTTTCCGGATCCTGAATCCGACTGCCGCCGACATGCAGCAGGAAGATATTCTCCAGTGGAGAGTCCTCGAACGCGGCAATGACTCCCTGAAGATCTATCTCAAGCTCCAGCGCTCGAAGTTTGTGACGGCTGTGTACAACACGGAGCATGAAGTCCGGGTTCAGCGACACGGGAAGGCCCGGGTTTCCAGCACGAGTGTGGCGACGCGCATCGCCGAGCTCGAAGAGCCCAATTCCAGCCGGGAAAGGGAAAAGCCGGCGGGGCAGGACCGCGGGTTCCTGTGGCGTATGAATTCCTACTGGCGTTATGAGCAAGTTGCCGGCGGAGTCATCGTCGAGCTGGAATCGGTGACCCTCAGCCGCACGGTCCCGTTCGTTTTTAATCTGTTGATCGGTCCATTGATCGAGAGCACGGCGCGCGAGTCGGTGGAGCGCACCCTGGCCTCGATGCGCAAACGCCACGCGAAGTAGGGGCCCCGGTTTCCCGGAAGCGCGGGGGTAGTGCGCTCCGCTTCGTAGGCTTGCATCTTGCTGTGTTGCCTCCTTTCGTACTTCGGGGACGCCGGTGACTGTCCCTCCGCCTTCTGCCAACCTGACCATGCTGCAGGTCCGGGCCAAAGCTCAGAGGTTGGCGTTCGAGTATGGGATTGATCTTCTGGTCGTCGACTACCCAGGATCCCTAAAATGTTCCGGTTTTCTGCTTGAAGTACGACCGCAAGCCGCTCGGCCTCATAAGCCGGTGCTTCCGTGCATTGGACAAGGATCTCTTCCAGGACGCCTCCTGGGAGTCCGGGTCCCGCGCTTATGATCGATGCGATTATCCCGGATTTATTCAGCCCCAAAGAGGGAAGAAAGTATCGCTCACGGGAGTTGCGCACGGTTAGATATATTGTGCGAGCCGCCCTCAATTGGTTTGAGAAGGCTGAATTTATTATTATAGCGCCGCATTTCGGGAGGATATAATGCCATCAGGGTGCTCAAGCAGGCTAGAGGTCATGCCCATGGAGACACCAAGACAGGGTGAAGGGTTCCGGTGGTATTCTGAGCAATGCGTGGGAGGCTTCATTTGTGAAGCGCCACCTCCTGCGCTCCGGAAACCTCGTCTGCTGGATCAGGTGCGCGAGGAAATCCGCAAACGGCATTACAGCCGTAGAACCGAAAAAACCCACATTGGCTGGATCCGCAGATTTATCCTGTTCCATGGCAAGCGCCACCCCTCAGAAATGGGCGCGGCGGAGATTTCGAGCTATCTTTCACATCTTGCGGTCACCGGAAGGGTGAGTGCCTCAACGCAGAATCAGGCTTTGAGCGCCCTGCTGTTCCTCTACCGTCAAGTTCTCGGCCGGGAGATCGAATGGGTGGGAGGAATGGTCCGGGCGAAGCAGCCACTGCACTTGCCTGTGGTCCTGACACGCGAGGAAGTGCTGGCAGTTCTCCACAACCTTCAGGGTGTTGAGTGGATGATGGCATCACTGCTTTATGGTGCCGGACTCCGGCTGCTGGAATGCTGTCGTCTACGTGTCAAGGATGTGGATCTTGTGAAGAGGGAAATCGTTGTCCGAGAGGGGAAAGGAGCCAAGGATCGCCTGACTCTGCTTCCGGAAAGACTTGTGGTGCCTTTGAGGGCCCATCTGGAGGTGGTGCGCAAGCAGCACGAGACGGATTGTGCCAATGGTGCGGGAAGCGTGGAATTGCCGGGGGCGATAGAGCGGAAGTATCCTCGCGCACCCTGGGAGTGGGGCTGGCAGTGGGTTTTCCCTGCGACGCGGTTTTACGCGCATCCGGCTACCGGTCGAAGGCGGCGGCATCATCTGCACGAATCGGTGCTTCAGAAAGCGGTGCGGGAGGCGGCATTGAGGGCGGGAATTGCGAAGCGGGCGACGTGCCACGCGCTCAGGCATTCGTTCGCTACGCATCTCCTGGAAGACGGTTACGATATTCGGACAATCCAGGAACTGCTGGGTCACAGCGATGTAAGCACCACAATGGTTTACACGCATGTATTGAACCGTGGCGGTCGTGGGGTTCTGAGCCCGCTGGATAAGCGATGATGGCTCGGCGCAGACATGTTCGCCCTCTGATGGTGCAGCTAGGACCCCAATGGCACCATGTCGCCCGTTTGCATTCGTTTCGCAGGGTCGAGCCCCGCGGCATATCCGATTAGGTGGGCGAATCCGGTCCTGTGAATCCTGCCTCTTTTCAGATATTTAGACGGATCCTGGCGACTGGGGAGCCCCGGATATACCGCAGCACCCCGCTCGGCCAATTGCTTCGCGAGTTCAGTATACATTAAGTTAGGCATTTAATATGGAAAACCATAAGGTTCCTGAGCTATCGAAACAACTCTATAGCCGCATCCGCCTAGTCCGACGTGATATTGGCGATCTGCTCTTTCACTTCACCCGGAGTTTGGACGAGGGGAAGCGGGTCGAGATTAAATCGGGAATGGGAATGAGCTCGAGCGATGGACGCGCGTACAACGTTCTGCGGAAAATTCTGCATGAAGGTAAATTGCAGGGCACCTCTAGCTGGACCAATGGTGAAGATTGTGTCTGTTTTACTGAGGCTCCAATTCAGGAATTCAACTCAATCTTTTCCCTTGTCAGCATTGCGGCATCAAAGGAGGAACGTCCACGATATGAACCATACGGTATCGCAGTAAGTAAGCAATGGCTCTTTAAGCAAGGCGGTCGCCCCGTCATTTATGATTCTCCATCATCCTTTGATCACCTGCCGCCTGCTATGCAGCATCGTTTTGTTCCATACGACTTAGAGAAAGGTATAGATTTTACGTGGGAGCGGGAATGGAGGATTCGAACGGACGCTTTAGCACTTGATCCCAAAAACACTCTGGTTGTTGTGCCAACATCCGACGAGGCATTCGAGGTTGTGTATGAATTTGCGGACATGGAGGCTGACTTTGATTATGCGGACGGCGAATCATTTCCCGTCGGCGCTTATCACACACCGCATTGGTTGGCCGTTTCGCTGGATCTTTTCGGCTTTAATTATGAACAAGTCAAAAATGCCTAACAATTCGCTTCAGCGGACGGTGCAAATAGCGCCCCGCCGCTGAGCTCAAACGTTAGATTGCCTGAGTAAATCGTGAATCGAGGAGCAATCAATGGATAGCCTGGCGCGGCAAATCGCCTTCGTTTTCCTATGTTCCTCAATACTGGCTGCAGCTTTTCGGCAAGCAGAAGTTAGCCATGCAGAATCGTTAGTGGACGTCCTTCGCCGAGAACTTGCCAGCGTGAAAGAGGAAACTAGATACTTCGATGCCTATTTTGACCTCAACGGCGACGGGAAAAATGAAGCAATTGTATACATCTACGGCCCGGCGGTTTGCGGCACTGGCGGATGTGACACGTTGATCCTTTCTCAGGGCAGGACTGGATATAAATTGGTTTCGAGAATAGCTATAAGCCGCCCTCCAATCATTGTCCTGACCGAAGCTGCGAATGGATGGCGTAATCTGGCGGTATTTGTAGCTGGTGGTGGAGTACTACCTGGTTATTTTGCAGAACTTCAATTTGATGGGAAGACCTACGCAGAAAACCCATCAATCGCGCCAGCTCGCCCGTTGAAAAGCAAGCCAGTGGGGAGCATTGTCATTCAGGATTTTTCTTCTTTTGGCGAAGGGAAAATCCTCATACGGAAACCTTAAGAAGCAATCTAACAACGGCATTCAGCCGCCGGCGCAATGGACGCGCCGCGGCTGATGCCGGGCGTTAGGCAGCGCGAATCAGGGGGAATACGCGATGAGACTCACGGCTTTGGTCGGGCTCGCGTTGGGCGGCATGGTCTTCATCCATCAGGATGCACTCGCTTGTTCACGCGTGTCGCCCGTATCGGTTTCAGAGATGATTCGAGGTGCGGACGCGATCGTGCGCGTCCTAGCCAGCGAGTACAAGACGCCGCCAGCCGACCCGAGCAAGATGACGACTGGCCTTCCCGAATCAAGGATTCGATTCAGCGTTCTCGAGGTAATCCGAGGGCAGGGTATCGAGAAAGAGCTCATCCTCCCCGGGTACTTGTCGAATCGAGACGATTTCAACGATCAGGCCCCTCCGTACTCGTTCGTCAGACCCAATGGGCGGTCAGGCAGCTGCTTCGCCAACACTTACCGGACCGGGGCACAATTTCTGCTCATGTTGAAGAAGACAAAAGACGGCGACTACACCGTGAACTGGTATGCCCTCGGCCCCGTCAACGAGCAACTCCGATCCGAAAACGATCCCTGGTTGCTTTGGGTTCGGCAAGAGGCGCACCGAGGCGTGCTGCCTAACAAGCAAATGGAGCCGACGCGCCGCTGAAGTGCGACGGCGCGCGGCTCATTTGCAACGTTAGCCGTCAGGAGACGCACATGGATGATCGCATCAAGAAGATTCACGAGCTACTCTCTGAAGTCGAGCGGGATCTTGTTCCCAACGAGGGCGAACAGTTCGCGCACAATTTCGACGCGCTTGAGATCCCGAGCATTGTCTCCACGATTATTCGTTTTCTGCAGCCACTGTTGGCACCCTACGAAGCTGCGGTCTACTGGCACATGTTTGATCGGTCCATTCTTCAGACGGGGCAGCAGTTTTGCCGGGTTAGCACGCGTGGGATGATGACAGGCGTTGTTAAATCGGCCAGCGGTCAATCCGAAGCCCTTGCAATTCAGACAACCCGAGGAGCGCTAAAGGGCCTCGAGGAGAAGGGTGCAATTGTTGAGTCAGGAGATCCAAATCGGAAGGGTACTCTGTACAGAGTGCTGCTTCCCGAGGAAATTCCGGCCTGCGCACACGCTATCCGAACTGCGGCCACCGAACCTCCGATTCCAACCCCCGATGCGAAGAGGGAAGCAGACTTCTACAACGTCGCAGAGAATCGCCTGCGGATCTTTGAGCGCGACGGATACAAGTGTCGCTACTGCGCCAAACAGCTCACTCGCTTCACGGCAACCCTCGATCACCTGCAGCCCGTCTCCGAGGGAGGAGACAACTCCTTCGATAATCTTACGACTGCATGCCTCAACTGCAATTCACGTCGAGGGGCGCGACCTGTGATGGAGGCAATGACGCGGGGTGACCGCAATGACGGCTAACATCCGCGTGAACGCGGACTGGCAATTCCGCTGCGCTCCATTGCCAGCCGGTTACGCGGGGCGTTAGCCAGACGTGTGACCATGAAAATCACCGCCGCACCTGATCCAGAGGATAGTGAACTTGATCCGATGGAACCCCTGGGTTCGATTGTGCTCGAAGATGATGATGGGAGAGAGTTGTTGCAGCACAGCATCTGGCTGGACGACTGGCTCGGAGGAATACGCGAAGGACTTCATGCGATTGAGACGGGCGCAAGCGAAATGAGCATCGACTTGCGCTCTGAACCTGACCCGCTCGTCTGGAAGTCTGATGGACGTGGAGTAACAATCGAATATCGAACTGAGGTCATCCTCATTCGAGATTTGCCCGGCTTCACAAGAGAGCTAAAGAGAGTGTTGTCCCAACTCACGGATCTTTATCGCGCACACCAGAACTGGTCAAAGTGTGATCAACTTAGAATTTTACGTGAGTGGGCGGAGGCTGGCTAACAAGCGGCTCCACCCGTCGGCGGCCGGCGAAGTTTTTGATTATTTGGAATGATTCTGCGCGGCCGCCGCGGGTGAGCCGCAGAGCGTTAGGCCGGCTTGAGGGACCCTATGCCCGCACGAAGGCACGAAGAGTACCGTATCCTTGCGAAGTGCGTCGCCGAGGTCGCGAGAGCGGCGCGCGCTGATGCGCGAATCCGTGCAATCCTTGAGGCGTTGTCCGAGCTGTTTGAGCCGAGTGGTGCCAGTGCATTGGTCGTCGAGGATAAGCGGACTTTGCGCGTCCTGGACACTCACGATCCCATCGGCAGGGGCAGCCTGCAAGGGTTGTTGTTCGAGAGCTGGAAGACGGAGGCCGGCGCCGCAGTTCAAAAGGCGGAGCCAATGTACCGGATTATGACGGTCGACGCCCGCCCAGGCGCTGATGTTCCTCGAATCAAGAGCGTTCTCTCGGCTCCTGTCGTGTGCGGCGCCGACGTCATTGGTGTGGTCAGCCTGCACAGCCCGCTCGAGGGCAATTTCGACGACTACGAGCAGCTCCTTGATCCGTATCTCGCAATGCTCGCACGGGAGATTCCGCCCGCCAAGGCGTCGCAGCACGAATCCGACACCTACGCGATCATCAGCGAGTTGAGGAGCCACCAAGTTCTCGTCCTCGGCAAGGACACGCCACCCGAGGATGAGTGGCTGATGAGGATCGGTGCCGCTCTGCGTGCTCGGGGGTACACACCGCTACTCGTTAAGTCCTTCCCGGATTTCCGGGAGCTGAGCAACGAAGAGAAGGTTCGGGTCTTTGCAGATGTGTCCGGATTTGTCGTTCTCGAGAACAGCTTTCCCGCTGGCCAGATCGCGGAGCTGAAGATCTGCGCAGTGAATCGCATCGTCACGGCGGTTCTGCGACAGCGCGGTCGCGGCTCGTCGTATATGGTTGCAGATTACGACCTTGACTATGACTACATGGCGGAGTTCGAGTACGACGGCAATGACGCCGACCTCACTCGCGCTGTCGGCGCTGCTGTCGATTGGGCCCGCGGCAAGATCGAGGAGCGTGCAAGACGGTTTGATCAAAGGTATCCGTGGCGCTCCAGGGGCAACGCTGACAGAGGATGACCCAACGTGCCGTGGCACATCGACGAACGGCCTAACAACAGCATGCAGCGGACGCCGCTGCGCGCCGCCGCTGATGCTGAGCGTTAGGCGGCCCCCAGACTCGAGCGGCATTCGCGGGGGCCACTGGAATCTGGAATAAAGGTATGACCGTTCAGCGATTCAGCACACGGACCCGAGCTGCTCTCTGGCGGGCGTATGACTCGTGCTGCTTCTACTGTCGGACCCCGATCACATTCGTGGAGCTCGAAATCGATCACCTCATTCCCGAGTCGCTCAGCCACGATCCTGACTCGCTTCGGGATCTACTCGCGCGACTCGACGCGCCTCAGGAATTCGATCTTAACTGCCTCGAGAATCTCGTCCCAACGCACGCAAACTGCAATCGCCGTAAGTCGCGACTCGTCTTCTCCGAGCCATCCACTCGGTACTACAGAGAGCTTGCACGCGCGCGAGTCCCTCAGGTGCGTCGGCTGCTCGAAAGGCTCAGTATCCAAGCGGCAAACGAGAAGCTGCTCATCGCTCTCGCCCACCGAATCGAGATAGGTCTTCTGTCGACCCGCGAAGTCGATCGTGTCCTGTCCCGAGTCCCCGTCGAACTATCGCGGCCTGTATCAGAACCCGTAGTGGTTGGCTTGTCCGTCAACGTAGCCGATCTCGAAGCCACCGGTGAACTACCCCCGGAGGCCCCGACTGCTTATCCCCAGCTGTGTGACTGGCTAGAGCAGCAGCTACTCAGCTCCCTCCGGTCCCGCGGCGCAACGTACATCGTCCCATGCGAGGCATCGGAACGGAACGGTGAAACGCTCGGCATGCGCCTTGCAGCATGGGCCGTGGATATCAATGGGCTCGCGGGAGCGCTCCCGCCGTATTGGCAGGTAGTCGAGGTAGCGCCGTACGGCGATGTGTACGACCAGCCACCGGACGGGCTGTTCCTCAAGGCCCTAGTCCAGGGAACGAACGCTCTTGCTCAGGCTGCCGAAGCCGCAGTGCGCTCTGGTGACCCAGATGAACCTTTCAGGTGCTGCCCACGGTGTGGCTCCCAAGACCTATCCTGGAGCCACGATTCGGTTTTTCACTTAGAAGAGGACCTTTATTACTTTGTTAAGTGTCGAGATTGCGGCTGGTCTCACGAGGAGAGATAGCCAGGACAAGCGGCCTGCCTAACAGGCGGCTGAACCCGACTGGCGGTGCAGAGGGCGAGCTGCTTCAAGGCGCCGTCATGAGCTTGCGCCGCCCGCGGGTTAGCCACAGCGTTCGGCAGATCAAGAGGTGCACAGGATGCCCGAGAAAACCACATGGGAGCGGTTCTTCGACGCCCACGCTCCAATTTACGACGACAACGTGTTCACGAAGAACACCGTACACGAGGTGGATTTCCTGCTTGATGAAGTGCTCATTCCTCCTGGCGGCGCGGTTCTCGATGTCGGTTGTGGCACAGGCCGCCACGCCATTGAACTGGCGAAACGGGGCTATGTCGTGACGGGACTGGACCTGTCTTCGGAAATGCTCTCCAGAGCTGCGGATAAAGCTAAGGCCGAGAATGTACATGTTGAATGGGTTCGTTCGAATGCGACCCAATTCCTACGCCCAGGAAAATACGATGCTGCAGTCTGTCTGTGCGAAGGAGCCTTCGGACTTCTCGGCCAAAGTGATGATCCGATCGATCAGCCGATGTCCATTTTATGCAACATCTCCCGGAGCCTGAAACCACAGGCAAAGGCCGTGTTCACTGTTCTCAACGGGGCATCCATGCTCCGCAAGTATCAGAATAAGGACGTGGCGGAGGGGCGCTTTGACCCCCTCACCATGGTTGAGTCGTCGGAGCACCCACCGCAAGAAGGACTGCCCGCCGTCGCCGTTCGAGAGCGAGCTTTCGTCCCAACGGAGCTACTTCTGCTCTTCCGCGTCGCGGGTATGTCCGTGCTGAACATGTGGGGCGGAACCGCTGGGAACTGGGGAAGAAGGACCCTCGACCTGGACGAGATCGAGATCATGATCGTGGCGTGCAAGACTGCCGAACCATTGGCTGCAGGCGACGCGGGCAAGCCGCGCGCCTGAGCCACACGTTAGGCGGACAAAGAGATCGCGAGCCATGGGAACGTGGTACGACAAGATCCGGAGGTGCGTCTCCGACGCGCCCATCGTGCGAGACTTGGTCGAGTCGGTCGAGCGGTTGCCTGGTCTAGACAAATGGTCGCCGCGCTACGGTCTTGAGAACCACCGGACAGAACTGATTCGGTGGGGCTTTGCACTCTGGATGACACGCTCGCTTCCCGGCGTGGAGCCGCTCCAGCGAGACATCGCTGGCGAGATCTTAGCCTCGGATAAGCCCTCACCTGAGACGTTTGCTGAGTTGAGTGGTGCCGCCCTCTGCGTCGCTCTCGGGGCAGTTGCGGGTGGCCGAATCCCACGAGGCGGTGGCAGGACGGCCGACTGGCGCATGGCATGGCCCGGCGATGCCGGCCTTGACCTCGAAGTCACAGCCGCGAAAAGAAAAAAGAAGCACGTGGAGCGCCAGGCCTTCGCCACCGACATCGCGAATGTTCTCTTTACGGCCGATCATGAGTTCGACTTGGTCATTGACTTGGCAGATCCTCCTCTCCCGGAGGACCGCGATGCCATCCTGACCAAGGCTGAGACAATCGCCAGTGGCCAGACAGAGGGAGACCCGCCCAGATGGGAAATGCGAGCTCTGAAGATTACGCGCGCGCCAACTGTCCTCTACACCGCCGGCCAGGACCCGCGGCCTTCTTGGTGGCCGGTGGATCAGGCTCGTTGTTTTGTGCTCAAAGGTTATGTGGCTGGTCCTGACACCGACCGCGCTCCATCGCAGGTGCGGATATGCTTCGGTGTCCCGTACGACTCCTACGTCAATCCCATCATGCGGAAGGCGGACTCTCCCCAGGGCACAGAAGGGCTTCCTTTTCTTGTGGCCGTCGACATTGAGGATCTCCCTGACGCGTTTAGGGAGATACCACGCGCTGTCACTGGTCTTCTGCCACTTTGGAAAGCTGTATCAGGGATCCTGCTTTTCCATGGCATGACGAGTATCGACCGTGTCGGCTGGTTGTGGCGGCTCCTCAGAAATCCCTATGCAGAGGTCCCCTTGCCCGAGGAGTTGTGTGCCGGCCGCGCCGACCTCCCGCAGACCATGGAGACAGGCATTATGCTCACTCAGCAGGAAAACAAGTCCGGAGGAGCCGCCTAGCTCCTGCTTCAAGCCGACGGCCTTCGGCCGCGGCTTAAGCAGACGTTAGATGCATGAAAAGCTGAAAGAGGCTTCAAGAAACTGAGGGCCAAGGCGGCGTTCCCCTGCTTAATGGCGTTTCCGGTGGGGTTGGATATCTTCGTTGGGTGCCATATCTCAGAGATGGCGCTCGGGCCAGCTGCGTGCAGTGAAGTATAATGGTGCCAACGCTAAGATTATCTTGGAGCCAGAGATTGGCAAGCCGGCCCGAGACGCCGCAAAATTCCACGAAGGTGCCGGTCTTGTCGATCGCAATGAACGACTGATGCTGCTCCGAAAAAGAGCAGCATCTAACAAAGCGCTCCAGCGGACGGCCGGGAATCTGGGTTCCCGGTAACCGCCGCAGTTCACCGGCTGCATCTCGGCATTCGCCGGCCGCCGCTGAGCGCAGGCGTTATGTGAGGAGAATCAAAGAGGCAGAAATGGACTTGGAAAGTCTTCTAACGAATGGTGAAGGGCAGACTACGGAATTCAAGAAATCTCTGAGCCTGAGAAAGGAAGCACTGGAAGCGCTTTGTTCGATGGTGAACGCCGACGCTGCCCAAGGAACCGTGATATTCGGAGTAGAACCGGATGGAACAGCCTGTGGGATCGAGCCGGGGAATCTAGACAAAGCCCAGCTTTCTCTTTCGCAAAGCATTAAGAGTAACTTTGATCCACCATTACAGGCAGAGATTTACGTCCGAGACCTGGATGGCAAACGGCTGTTGCTTATCACCGCTGGAAGGCTAAGGAGCATACCCTACCATGAGTATTCTGGCAGAGCGTGGATTCGCCAGGGTTCAGACAAAAGGCTGCTTACGCTCGCCGAAAAAGACCATCTTCGAAAGACCAGGGACCGGGCTTTGCATCCCGGGCCGTGGAAATGCGATCGTTGTGGAGATTGGCTCCCCAGCTTCATCAGCGTCACAACTACGAGCGAGGGATCGAAAAGGGATTACGGGTGTGACTGTGGTGGCGAGTATTGGCCGAGCACATAACTACCGGATGCAGCCGACCTCGTTCCTCGGCGGCTGATCCTTTCGTTAGGCGCACTGAAGGCGAGACATGACTGCTCCGGACTGGCGTCGACGCCAGAGTGGATTAGCGAGGAGAAATCTTCTGGCCCGGACCGTCGGGTGCCGATTGTCACAGGCATCAATGTTGGCGGCTCTTTTTTTGGGTGTCATGCTGGCATGGATTCTGGCGTTCAACCTGCAATATGGCGGTTTTGCGCAAATTCGCAGCGGACTTACTGTAAATTTGGCCGAGAGCAAGAATTCTCGTCCAAGTCGCATAAATACCGATCGACACTATGTTCTGATCAGCGTGACTTCAAGAGGTTATGGCAGTCGTTATTGGCTCTATAAAGGAGAGACGACGCTGGAGAGATTAGCAACACAGCTGCCCGCTAGGCTGAGGCGTACCCACGGAATTGTCTATATCAAGTGTGATCGCAGGGCGCAATATGGCAGTGTATTGGGGCTTCTAAGCGTCTGCCGGCGGGCCGGTGCGAGCCGCGCGAGGCTGCTCGTTGACGAGCGGCCATAATTGGGAGCGGCGACTTGCTGGTCGTGCGAAGGGATTGAAGGTCAGAGACAGTAATTGAAAGCGTGGCGCCTAACAACGGCATCCAGCCGACGGCGGCGCCAAGGGAAGCGGTACTGGCGAGCGGCCAATCGCCGCCGCGGCTGATGCCGAACGTTAGGCAGCATTTGATCCTATGGGATTTAGCCATGCCTTTCAAACGTTCGGA
>CAYGWQ010000034.1:0-26471 GCA_964353465.1 uncultured Acidobacteriota bacterium
GATCGGAGCACGAAGCCCCACAGCGAGGTCACGAGTGAAATGCATACCTCCGACCGGCAGCACCGACGTGAACCGCATGGCGTCCCGCGAGATCAATGCGATATCCGTGGTGCCGCCCCCGATGTCGATCAGGGCGGTTCCCAACTCCCTTTCGTCCCGCGCCAGCACAGCCTGCCCGCTGGCGAGCTGGGGCAGCACGACCTTGCGCACCCGCATTTGCGCCTTGTTCACCGCATTGATGAGATTCTGCGTCAGTGAGCTGTCGCAGGTAACCACATGAACATCCACGTCCAGCCGCTGCCCGGTGAGCCCCAGCGGATTCCGGATATCGCCCCGGTTGTCCAGAAAGAACTCCTGCGGCAGCACATGGATGACCTCGCGCTGGGGCGGAACGGCTGTGTTTTGCGCTGCCTGGATGACCTGCGCCATATCATCGGCCGTAACCTCGTGATGCTTGCCGTTGATCGCCACCGCACCGTGGCAGTTCAGGCTCTGGATATGGTCTCCGGATACTCCCACCGTGACCCAATCGATGGAGAGCGAAGATTTCAGTTCCGCCTCCTGGGCTGCCTTGCGGATGGCGGCTGCCGCTTCTTCCAGGTTCACGACCACACCCTTCTTCAAACCCGCTGATTGGGCATATCCGCTGCCGGCGACTTCCAGGCAGCCATCGGCCTGGACACGGCCGATCAGGCAGCAGATTTTTTCAGTCCCGACATCCAATCCACAGACGATTCGTTCCTTTTTGCTCACAGCTGCTTCAACTCCATTCACTTCGGCCCATGGCTCGTCACGGTTCCGGGTGTCTCTGGCGTGCCTGCGGCGCGTTTTGGGCGATACACGATCTGAGGGTAGAAGCGCAGGTCTACCGAAATCATCTCCCCGTACTGCGCTTTTGCTTTGGGGTATTGCGCCAAGAAGTCCTGGAACCTCTTGAGGAAGTCCTTATCGCCCAGAGAAATTTCGGCGGTGTCGTCAACCAGCAGTAGCCGGACGTTGCCGGGATCGGAAAGGTCGACTTCGGAGATGGCGCGGGTAAACTCGATAGAGCCGGTCTCGAGCTCGGTCAGGACCTGGAGTCCGAGGCGCACGCGTACGGAATTCTCCTGCTGAAGGAGGGCGTAAGCCTCCGCATTATCGCCCTGCATGCCTCGGAAGACCGGCACATCGAATTTGCCATAGCTGGGGTTATACCGGTCCAAAAGGATTCCCTCGTTGTCGAGCAGTTCCAGCTCGCCGCCGACCTCCGCAATCACGCTCGGCACGCGTTCCTGAATTCTGATTTGCAGGCTTGCCGGCAAAATCCTGCGCATCTCCACTCTGCGGATCCAGGTTTCCTGCTCCAGGCGGATGTGGAGCTGGTCCAGGTCGAGCCTCAGGAGGTTCAGGGGAAAGTCCTGCCGGATCAGGATCTCGAGCCTGCCGGGATCAAGGTGACTGCAGCCGTCAATCGTGATATTGCGCAGCGCGAACATGTCTGATGCATAGACATAGCGGTAGGCGTACAGAGCGCCCGCGGCCAAAAGCACCACGGCGCTCGTCACCACCACAAACTTGAGTACGGCCAGCAGGCGGGAAGCCAGATGCCGGCTGCGCTGAAGTTTCTGGACGGTTTTCTTGCGCGCCGCGGACCGGTCGGGGGGGATAGCGACCTCGGGATTTTCGGACTCTCTGCTGGTGTTGCCGGCTTTGATCTCCATGTTTCCTCCCGCGTCTGTCAGACGGTGGTGTTTCCGAGCCATTCTTCCCCGATTTTCCAGACATCGCCGGCGCCGAACGTAAGCAGGAGATCCGAGGCCTGCAGCCTGCCCTGCAGCATCTGCAGGGCGGCGGGGAAGTCGGGCACGTATGTGACATCGCGATGGCCGTGCTTCTTGATCCTGTCGGCCAGCTTCGCTGCCGTCACGCCGGCGATGGGGTCCTCGCCGGCCGCATAAATGGGCAGCACGATCACGACGTCCGCGTTATTAAAGGCGCGCGCAAATTCCTCTGCCAGCGCCTGCGTGCGCGTATAGCGATGCGGCTGGAACACGGCAACGATGCGCCTGTCGGATGAGCTGCGAGCTGCGCTCAACGTTGCCATGATCTCGGTCGGATGATGTCCGTAATCATCCACGACCACGACCCCGCTTTTTTCGCCCTTGATTTGAAAGCGGCGATCGGCATTCTGAAAAGAGCCCAAAGCCGCAATGATCTTCTCCACGGGGATTTCCAATTCCAGCCCAATGGCTACTGCGGCCAGCGAGTTCAGCACGCTGTGCTGGCCGGGTATCTGCAGCGCCACTGATCCGAGCGGATTCCCGTGATAACGCATCTGATACGAGCAACCGAAATCCTTGTATTCGATGCGGGAGGCCACAAGGTCAGCCTGGTTGCTGGTGCCGTAGGTGATCATGCGGCGTTCGACACGCGGGATAATGGTCTCCACATTCGGATCGTCGAAGCAAAGCACGGCGGCGCCGTAAAAGGGAACTTTGTTGACAAAAGCGACAAACGCGGCCTGGATCTCTGCCAGGTCGGCGTAGTGATCGAGGTGCTCGCGGTCGATGTTCGTGACTACCGCCAGCGTCGGGCTGAGCTTGAGAAAGGACCCGTCGCTCTCATCGGCCTCGGCTACCAGGAACTCCCCTTTGCCCAGCTTAGCGTTGCTGCCGAACGCATTCAGCCGGCCGCCAATCACTACCGTGGGATCATAGCCGCCGCGCACCAGCACAGTGGCTACCATCGAGGTCGTGGAGGTCTTTCCGTGGGAGCCCGCGATCGCCACACTGTATTTCAAACGCATCAGCTCGGCCAGCATCTCGGCCCTTGGAATTACCGGAATCTGGAGTTTTTTGGCTTCCAGGACTTCAACGTTGTCCGGCCGGACCGCCGAAGAAACGACGACCACATTGGCATCGTGCACATTTTCCGCGGCGTGGCCCGAGTGGATCTTGCCCCCCAGGGTGGACAATCGCCTAGTGGTTGAGCTCGGTTTGAGGTCCGAGCCGGAGACCTCATATCCGAGATTGAGCAGCAGCTCGGCAATGCCGCTCATGCCGATGCCCCCGATGCCCACGAAGTGGATGCGCTGAATTTTCTTGAACATCGCGCCCTTCCCCTCCTACCTGTTTCCTGCAGCCAACCGTTCGATCAGATCCGCGATCTGGCGTGCAGCCTCCGGCTTGGCCAGCCGTCGCGCCGCCTCTTCCATGCGCCCGATCTCGTCGGGATGTTCCAGGAAGTTCCGGAGTTCGCCGGCGAGACGGCCCAGCCGCCACTCGCTCTCCAGGATCACTCTGGCCGCGCCTCGCTCCTCAAGGGCGCGCGCATTCCTGGTCTGGTGATCATCCGCCGCACCGGGGAAGGGAACCAGGATCGCCGCCTTGCCGGCGGCCGTGGCCTCGGCCACCGTACCCGCGCCGGCACGGGCCAGGATCAGGTCCGCATCACCGAACTGCTCGTAAATACGCGGGAAGAAGGCCTGCACCTCCCCCGCCACTCCCGCTTCCCGATACGCCCGGCGCACCTCCTCGAGGGCCTGTTCCCCTGTCTGGTGCGTCAGGCGGAGTCCAGGGCCGAGCGCTTTCAACCCGGGCAGTGAGGAACAGACAATAGTGTTCAGGGCCCGGCTGCCCTGGCTGCCGCCGTATATCAGCAGGCTGAGCTCACCGGCGCGCCGTGCTCGCCGGGGCAGTTGCAGGAATTCCTCCCGCACAGGAATCCCGGTGACGACCGCCTTCTTGCCGAAGTGCCGAACGGCGTCGGGGAGAGCCAAAGCCACGGCATCAACCACAGGAGCGAGCCATCGATTCGCCAGCCCCGGATAGGCATTGGGTTCCACGATCAGTGTAGGCTTGCCCAGCCACCATGCTGCCAATACGACCGGCCCGGAAGAATAACCTCCTACGCCCACGACAGTGTCGGGTGCGTACCTGCGCAACAATCGCCTGGCTTGCAACAGGCTTCTAGGAATGAGGCAAAAATTGCGCACCGCCACCCAGCGTCCCACCCTTTTCAATCCGGCAGAAACTATAAACTCAACACGGAATGCTTCTTGCGGCACGATGCGCGCCTCAAGCCCGCGGTGCGTACCGATAAAAAGCGCATCGCCAGCGGGATTCCGGCGCCGCAGCTCGCGAGCCAGGGCGATGCCGATATACAGGTGCCCGCCGGTCCCGCCTCCGGCAAATACCACGCGCGCCGGTCCTGGATTGCGGATTGCGGATTTCGGACTCGTGATCATAGACGCCAGGAAGGCAACCGGATAATCCGGTTTGCCGCCCGAGACTCCATTCTTCAAAAGATCCAAGCCGACACGGCGATCTTACGATTTCTCCGCATAGTTCGAGATGTTGAGCAAGATCCCGGTTGCCGTCAGGTTCAACAGCAGGGAAGATCCCCCCTGACTGATAAAGGGTAGAGCGATCCCCTTGGTAGGCATCAGCGCCAATACCATCGAGATGTTGATGAAGGCCTGCAGCACTACCATAAGCGTGATTCCCAAGCCGAGGTAATAGCCGAAAAGATCGGGGGCCTTGAGCGCGATCTTGATTCCCCGATAGAAATAGACGACAAACGCCAGGCATAGGAAGCTGGCGCCGACCAGCCCGAGCTCTTCGCCGATAATGGCAAAAATGAAATCGCTGTGAGCTTCAGGGAGGAAGAAGAGCTTCTGAGTGCTTGCTCCCAATCCCAGCCCCAGGAAGCCTCCGCTGCCAATCGCAGTGAGCGCCTGGGTGATCTGCCAGGCAGGGCCCAAAGGATCTTGCGACCGGTCCAGAAACGTCAAGATCCGCTGGAAGCGATATGGAAAGAGCAGCACCGCCAGATACAGAGCAGGCAGCCCGACCATGACACCCGTTCCCATGTGTTTCCAGCTCAACCCCGCGGCGAACAGCAGCATGAAAACGACAAACATCAGACACAACGCCTGGCCGAGATCGGGTTCCACGGCAATCAGGATCGCAAAAGGAAGCACAACAGCCAGGCAGGGAATCAGTCTCCTCCGGAAATCGTTGATCTCCGGCTCGTACTTGTGTAGAAAATCGGCCAGAAAGATCAGCAGCACCAGCTTGGCGATTTCCGAAGGCTGGAAAGAGATCGATCCGTAGCGCAGCCAGCGATGGGCGCCATGGAGCGCCGGATGAGCCAGAACCAGCACCAGGCTTGCGGCGCTGACCGCGAGCAGTATGATCCTCAGCTTCTTCCCTTGCCAGATGTGGTAATCCACGTTCATCAACCAGACCATCAGGGCATAGCCGACCAGGGCATATAGCAGCTGGCGCAGGAAGAAATAGGCGGAGTCCCCCGCATGCTTGTCGGAGGCCAGGGCGGAGGAGGCGCTGTAGACCATGACCAGTCCGAAAGTAGCGAGGAGGCTGGCTGTGATGAATAGGATCCGGTCACTGCTGGGTTTGTAGGCCATGGTATTTCCCGTTTATTCCCGTATCATGCCCCGCACGGTCTCCTTGAAGACACGGCCGCGGTGTTCATAGTTCTGGAACATGTCAAAGCTCGCGCAGGCCGGCGCCAGCAGGACGATGTCGCCCGGTGCTGCTCTCCTGCCGGCAAGAAGGACAGCTTCGGGGAGGCTTGCGGCATCACTCGTCTCCACGACGGCCGATAGTGCCTCACGTATCTTGCCCGCCGCCTCGCCCAGCAGGATCAAGTGCTTCACCCGTTGCGCGACCAGCTGCCGCAGCGGCATGAAATCCCCGCCTTTGTCCCGCCCGCCGGCAATCAACAGTATGTTGCGCGGGAAGGCTTCGAGGGACTTGAGGGCGGCATCGACGTTGGTGGCCTTGGAGTCGTTAAAATACTGGACCCCATCGATCTCGGCGACCCACTCCAGGCGGTGCTCGACCCCGGTGAAGGCCCGGACGACGCCCTCCAGGCTGCCCGGGGCAACTCCGGCCAGCAATGCCATAGCGGAAGCCGCCAACACATTCTCGAGGTTGTGGCTGCCCTTGAGCCGGATGTCGGCGGCGGCAAACAGGTCCGTCTCCTCCCCCTTGTTGCGGAAGACAAGCCGTCCGGCTTGAATACAGGTGCCGTGCACGACTTCCCCCTGGCGGCTGAACAGGACGGGCACCGCGCAGACCTGTTCGGCCATGGCAGCGGTGCGCGGATCATCACGATTCAGCACCGCAAAGTCCGACCGGGTCTGGTTCATGAAAATGCGCTGCTTGGCGCTGATATAGCCGGCCATATCGCGGTAGCGATCCATGTGGTCCGGCGTCAGATTGAGGATGGCGCCGACGAAGGGGCGGAATTGCAGGATGCCTTCCAGCTGAAAGCTGGACAGCTCGACGACGTAAAGGTCATCCGGCGTCGATGCCTCTGCAAAGCTGATGAGCGGGGACCCGATGTTTCCGGCGGCATAGCCACGAAGCCCGGCGCCGCGCAGCAGCTCGGTCACCAGCGTTGCGGTTGTGGTCTTGCCGTTGGATCCGGTGATGCCCAGTATTTTCCCCCGGAGGTGCCGGAAGGCAAGTTCCGCCTCGGCCAGAATGGGGGTGCCGGCCCTGCGGCTCTCGTCGAACATGGGCAGTGCCAGCGGCACGCCGGGACTGACGACGACAAAATCACACGAGCGGAAGCTCTCCGGCCGGTGACCGCCGAGCTCAAGGACCAACCCGCCGGAAGAGAGCGCGCGCTCCCGCAGGGAGGCCAGCGAGAGCGCAAGCTCCTCCTCGCTCCGTATGTCGGTAAGCACAACCCGCACGCCCCGCGCGATCAGGAACTCGGCGGCGGCGACACCGCTGCGTGCTGCACCGACAATGAGTGCCGTCTGTCCGCGGTAGTCTGTCTTCAACGCATTCATCTCGGACTTCCCAAAACTTCCCGGCCAAGCCTCAGCGCAGCTTGAGCGTCGTGAGGCTGAAAAGCGCAAAAACGATGGCTGTAATCCAGAAGCGTATCACCACCTGGGTTTCGGTCCAGCCGGTCAACTCGAAATGGTGGTGGAGCGGCGCCATTCGAAATACGCGCTTCCCGGTCATTCGGAACGAGGCCACCTGCAGGATCACCGACAAGGCTTCTAGCACGAAAACTCCGCCGATCATCGGCAGAAGCAATTCCTGCTTGATGAGAACCGCTACGGTGCCGATAGCTCCCCCCAAAGACAAGGATCCGACATCGCCCATGAAAACCTGCGCCGGGTGGGCGTTATACCAGAGAAAACCCAGGGTGGCGCCGACCATGGCGCCGCAAAAGATGGTCAACTCCGAGGCGTATAAATTCTTGAACAGGTCCAGGTATTCCGCAAACCTGGCGTGACCGCTGACATAACAAAGGACGGTGAGGGCGGCGGCAGCGACGATGACACACCCGGACGCAAGGCCGTCAAGCCCATCGGTCAGATTCACGGCGTTCGAAGAACCCACGATGATCAGCACTACGAAGATGGCCAGCGGTAACGTGATCGGGATCCACTCCAGATGCCACAGGCTCATTTCCGGTGTGAAGTTCTTAAAGAAGGGGACGCTCAGTCTTGTGCTGTACAAACCCTGTACGGCGAGATAGTAGAGCGCCATGCACACGCCGAGGGCGATCAGGGCCTGGTAGAGCAACTTCCTCCTGCCGGACAGTCCCAGCGACCGTTTACGGACGATCTTGGAATAGTCATCCGCAAATCCCACCAGGCCGAACAACGCGGTGGCTACCACTGCGATCCAGATATACAGGTTGGAGAGATTGGCCCACAGAATCGTCGGCAAAAGCGTTCCGACCAGAATCAGGATTCCTCCCATGGTGGGCGTGCCTGCCTTGTTCTGATGAGACGAGGGTCCATCCGTCCGGATCTGCTGGCCGATCTGAAACCTCCGCAGCCGTGCGATCAACCACGGGCCAAGCAGCAGGCAGATCAGCAAAGCGGTCAGGCTCGCGGCCGCCGTGCGGAAAGTGACATACTGGAACACCCGGAAGGGGTGAATAATCGTGTGCAGCGGGTAAAGCAGGTGATAGAGCATCAGCCGACCATCTCCGAATATCCCGATCGAAGTGCCTGAACCATTTTTTCCAGGTGGACGCCCCGCGATCCCTTGATCAGCACAAGATCTCCCGGCTGCACTTTGCGATGAACGTAGTCGATCGCGGGATTTATCTCCGTGAAGAAACAGACCTGGCTGTCGGACATTCCCGCGGCAGCAGCGCCGCGAGCGATCTCCCGAGCAGCCCCTTGCACTCCGACCACAATGTCGATGCCGCGTTCCGCGGCGTGCCGGCCGCACTCCCGGTGCCAGGATGCCGAGTCATTCCCCAATTCCAGCATTTCCCCCGCCACCAGGATCCGCCGGGAATAGCGGGGGATGCGGCTGAGGGTCTCGATCATCTGCATGAGCGCATGCGGATTCGAATTGTAGCTGTCATCGATGACGGTGAATCCTTCCCGGAAGTGCAGAATCTGGCCCCGCATATGAGCCTGGCGCAGGTGGCCCAGGCTCTCGACGATCTGCTCAATGTCTAGGGAGTATCGGCAAGCCAGCGCCACGGCGGGAAGGGCATTCATGACATAATGAGCGCCACACAGGGGAATCGCCGCCCGCCGGGGGACGCCCTCGCATATCAGGCGGAAACGAGTCTCCGTCAGGCCTGTAATGTTGATTTCCTCGGCGCGGATGTCGGCGGCTGGCCCCATGCCGAAGGAGGCTTTGTCTCCGTCGAAGCCGTCGGCTATTTCGCACACAAGCGGATCGTCGGCGTTATAGATCAGGATTCCGCCCGCCCCCAGTCCTTCAACCAACTCACCTTTGGCCCGCGCGATCGCCTGCACAGACTCGAAAAACTGGAGGTGGACCGGAGCGACGTTGGTGATCACGCCCACGTCGGGCATGGCAATCCGGCACATCTCCGCGATCTCGCCCGGGGCGCTCATCCCCATTTCAAAGATACCGATATGGTCCTCCGGGCTGAGCCCGAAGATGGCGAGTGGCAGCCCGAACAGATTATTGTAGTTGCCGGGGGAGCGATACACGCTGAATTCCGTCTGCAAGACCTGGGCCATGAATTCCTTTGCAGTAGTCTTGCCCATGCTCCCGGTGATGCCCACCAGGCTGCCGCGCCATTGACGGCGCACGTCTGCGGCCAGGTTTTTCAGCGCCTCGTGCGTGTTCTCTACACGAAGCAGAATCTTGTTGGCGGGGAATGCCTCGTGCATCTGGTATAGAAAGTCGACGACTACTCCGGAGGCGCCCTTCTGGAGCGCGGCGGCCACATGGTCATGGCCGTCATTACGCGCGCCGCGAATTGCGAAGAATAGGTCGGCCGGGCGCAGCGTTCGGGTATCGATCGAAATGCCCGACAGCGAGGCGCCTCTCGACCCGGATACCAGGACTCCGCCGGTAGCGGACTCCACCTGTGCTGCAGTCATGTGAGCCATAATTAGATCCATCAATATTGCCGTTGAGGGCCGAATGCCGCCATACTTACGATCATGCACAGTTGGATTGTTTAGGTAACTCGCCACAATCTCAATCTCCTGAAACGGTTCGCAGTTGGTGGATGAGCTCTTGCGTGACCACGCGATCATCAAAAGGGAACGCCCGCTCCCCGACGATTTGATGGTCCTCGTGTCCTTTTCCAGCGATGACAACGACATCGTCCCTGTGTGCCTGCGTGAGCGCAAATCGGATTGCTTCACGCCGGTCAGGATCGAGACGATAGGGAGCCGGGCCGCGCTTCAGGCCGGGCTCGATTTCTCGCAGGATCTGCAGGGGATCTTCCGTGCGCGGATTGTCGGAAGTGGCGACCACGAAATCACTGCGCCGGGCGGCAATCTCTCCCATCAAGGGGCGCTTCTTGCGATCCCGGTCGCCACCGCATCCGAAGACGGTTACCATGCGGCCCCGGGTGAGCTGCCCGACGGTTTCCAGGAGTTTCTCCAACGCGTCCGGGGTGTGGGCATAATCCACGATTACCGTGAAATCCTGGCCGCCCTGAACGAATTCCAGCCGCCCCGGAACTCCCCCCAGGGATTCGATGCCCTCGCAGACATGGCTCGGTTCAATTCCCAGACTGAGGGCCGCGCCCGCGGCGGCCATGATGTTGTAAATATTGGGCTGCCCGACCAGGCGGGCGCTCATGCGCAATTCGCCGTTCGGAGTCGCGAGGCGCAGGCTTGTGCCGGTGATCAGAGTCCGGCTGTCAAGCACGCGAAGCTCGGCATTACGATCGAGCCCGTAGCGCAGGACGGGGCCCGGCACCTCCATCGCGAGGCGCTTGCCGTATGGATCATCTATATTGATAACCGCCGTCTCAATCCCGTTTGCGCCTTCCGATGTGAACAAGAGACGCTTCGCCTCGTAATAGGAGTTCATATCATGATGAAAATCGAGGTGCTCCGGCGTCAGGTTCGAGAAGACCCCTACCGTGAAACGGGTGCCGAAAACGCGTTTCATGGCCAATGCATGGGAAGAGACCTCCAGCGCCCCGTGCGTGCACCCGTCCTGCACAGCCTGGAGGAGGAAAGCGGCGAGATCGCTGGCCTCCGGCGTGGTATGGGCGCTCGGGAATTGCCGGTCGCCAATTTTCATCCCGAGCGTTCCTGCCAGGCAGCAACGCAGGCCGGCCCGGCGAAAAATGGCATCCATGAGATGGCAGGTCGTGGTCTTGCCGTTGGTTCCGGTAATGGCGGTCAAACGCAAGCGGGACGCCGGGTCATGGAAGAACCAGCGCGATGCCTGGGCAAGGAATTGCCGGGCATCTAGCACCTTGAGTGCCGGAACCAACGGGCTGAAAGCGAATTCATGGTCCGAGGCCAATGCGACGGCCCCTTTTTGGACCGCTTCCCGGACAAACAGCGCGCCATCCGTTTTTTCCCCCTTCAGGGCTACGAACAGATCTCCCGGCCGTACCCGGCGTGAATCATAAGAGATGCCCGTGACCTGCACACGCACATCGCCCTCCAGAGCGATTCCGGGCATGTTGTCCATCAGATCCTGCAGCCACATGTTTGCCGCTACCTCAATGTCTGCTGACCGCGACGCGCTGACCTGCCGGGGGAGCTGTGCCGCGCTCGGAAGCCGTGGGTTTGTTTGCTGCACCCGATTGGCTGACTGCGAAGGTTACCCTGCAGGTATTGCCGATCGGGACCGCCGTGCCCGCAGGAGGCAGCTGATGAATGGCCGAACCGGCGCCGAAAGTCTGCACTTCAAGGCCGAGTTCCTGGCAGCGCTTAATCACCTTGCGTTTCGACATGCCGGTGAAATCGGGAATGACGACGGAAGCCGCGTCTGCGAGCATGGCGATGATTCCGTCCTGAATCTTCTCCTCACCGGTTTCTACATTGCCTGCCATGGGGAGGACGGGTGTAGCGTTGGGCCGGAAGTCCCCTGCATCAGCGACAATCGCGGGATCAACCTTCCTCACGGGCATCGGTAATGCTTGATCTGGCGGGACATGAAGCTTGAGCAGGGCCTCTTGGGTGATTTTGCGAAACACAGGAGCTGAAACTTCTCCGCCGTAGATGGCCCCTTCGGGCTCATCGATCTGAACAAGCACCGTGATCCTCGGTTGCGGCAGAGGGGCAAAGCCAATGAACGAAGCCACGTACTTTGTGTCCGAGTAGCTGCCATCCACGATTTTCTGAGCCGTGCCGGTCTTTCCTGCGGCGCGATACCCGTCCAGTGCCGCCTGCCGGCCCGTGCCCCGCAGCACCACTCCCTCAAAGGCATCACGCACCGCTGCGGCGGTCTCCGGCCGCATGACGCGCGTGTTGTCCGGAGTCGTGAGCCGCACAAGTTCCCCGTTCTCATCGATGATGCGGTCCACAACCGAGGGACGGACGCGGTAGCCGCCATTGGCGATGGCATTGACCGCACACACAATCTGAATCGAGGTGACACCCACCTCCTGGCCGAAGGAGATCGCCCCGATGGAGAGGCCGGACCACTGCCGCCAGTCCCGCACCAGGCCTCCCACCTCGGCGGGCAAGTCCAGACCGGTCCTGGAGCCGAAGCCGAAAGTCCGCAGGGCCTCGTATAACTTCTTCCTGCCCAGACGCAACCCCAGCCTTGCGGCGCCAACGTTGGAGGATTTTTCCAGGATTTCACTGAAGGTCAGCATCGGGTAGGGCTTGTGGTCGTGAAACACGTGGCCTGCGATCGTAATGGTCCCCATCAGGCAGTCAATGGATTCGTTCGGCCACGTCAGTCCTTCATCCAAAGCGGCAGCTGCAACCACGACTTTGAATGTGGATCCGGGCTCGAAGATATCGGAAACGGCCCGATTCCTGTGGAGCCGGAGGGCATATTCGTTGTAGGTGTTGCAGTTGAAAGAGGGGTAACCGGCCAGGGCCAGAATTCTACCCGTAGCGGACTCCATCACGATGGCGATTCCCCCAGCCGCACGGGAATTCTCGACTCCCGCCGCCAATTCGCGCTCGGTGATGTATTGGATATCCTTGTCGATGCTGAGAACCAAGGAATGCCCCTGGATAGGGCGTTGCTCCACCTTGGCGCGGAATGCACGCCGGCGCGCATCCACAGCGAAGGAGATCTGCCCCTGGGTTCCCTTGAGCTCGCGATTGTAATACTGTTCGATTCCCGCGCCGCCGTCCCCGTTCATGTTCACGAAACCCAGAGTTTGCGCTCCGAGCTCACGGTTCGGGTAAACGCGCATGCTTTCTTCCATCAGGTAGATGCCGTCAATGCCGAGCGCCTCGATACGGCCCTCGTCCTGAGGATTGATCCGGTGTTTGACCACCATGAAGGTCTGGCGGGCAGGATCCCTCATCTTGGCGAGCAGTTCCCCATGGTCGAGGTCCAGGATTGCAGCCAGGCCCCGGGCAGCAGCCGGGACATCCTTGATCCTGCGTGGTTCCGCGACAACCATGTTGACTGTCATGGTGGTGGCCAGCTCATCCATGTGCGAGTCAAAGATAATGCCGCGTGGAGCCAGGACGGCTTTGGTCATGAGTTGGTGCTGCAGAGCCTGCTGCGCAAACTCGCCATGCTGGAGGATCTGCAGGTATCCCAGGCGGACGAGGATGATGACGCTCCACAGGAAGATGCCGCCGATCACCAGGGCCACTCTTGCCGGATTGGACCTCTTCCCACGTTCGGTCATCATCAGTTATTCGCGGAAGGCCTCCTCGGCTGAACGCGTGCCCGGTTGGCGTTTGCCAAGGCCAGGGCGGCGGGCTTGCCCGCCTCGATGTCCCGGAAACCGGTCATCAGCTGGTTCGGTTGGAGAGGTTCCATTGCCAGCATGCTTCGGGCAATGAGATCGATGCGCTGAGGCTGCTTGAGCGTTTCTTCATCGAGAATCAGACCGTTCCGAATGCGGATCAGCGTTTCTTCCGTCTCCTTGAGTTGCTGGTTCGCATAGCCCATGTTTACGATCCGGCTGCGGACCCAGAGATAGCCGACGAGCGCGCCCGCGATCATCAGCAGACAAAGCACGCTGATCAGCAGATCCGCCAGGTTGCGGGCATCGGTCCGGTGAGTGATCCGGTAGTTTCGCGTTTCTGCTCCTGCCGACCAATCCGTCATCATGATCACTGTCTCCACAGGAATAAGGGGCGATGGAAACAACCAGCACTAGTCTTTGCGCTCCAGCGCCCGCAGCTTTGCGCTCCGGGCGCGGGGATTCATAGCCAGCTCCGCCTCCCCCGCAGTCAGCGGGCGCGGCGTAAGCACGCGCGCGCGTTCCTGCCGGGGGCAGGAGCACAAGTCCGCAGGCCGCTCGCAAACGCAGCCGCCTGCCAACATGCGGAAAGCTCGCTTTACAATTCGGTCTTCCAGCGAATGGAACGAAATCACCACCAGTCTGCCGCCGGGCTTAAGGAAGGAAAGGGTGTTGGCGAAGAACTCCTCCAGGCCCTCGAGTTCCTGATTCACAGCGATACGCAGCGCTTGAAAGGTGCGCGTCGCAGGATGGATCGGGCGCGAACCCCGGCCGCCGATCGCCCGGCTCACAATGGCGGCCAGTTGAGAACAGCGGATGATGCGCTCTGTTTCGCGGGCGGCGACGATGGCCGAGGCGATGCGGCGCGAATAACGCTCTTCCCCGTAACGGAAAATGATGTCGGCCAGTCGTTCCTCGGGCAGTTCATTGACCAGATTGGCTGCCGTCATGTATTGCGTGCGGTCCATCCGCATATCCAGCATGGCATCGCTTTGGAAGCTGAACCCGCGCTCCGGCATCAGGAGCTGGAAGGAAGAGACTCCCAGGTCCACCAGGATGCCGTCGATGAGTCCCAACCCGAGATTGTTGAGGACCAGGGGCAGGTTTTTGAAATTTTCATGCAGCAACCGGCTGCCGTCCGAGTACGGCCGAAGATGAAGCCGGGCTTTCTCAAGCGATTCCTTGTCACGATCCAGACCGATCAGCAGACCACCGGGCTGGATCTTCTCGAGGATGGACCATGCATGCCCGCCCATTCCCAGGGTAGCATCGACGTACATTCCGCCAGGCTTGCATTGCAGGAATTCGAGGGCCTTCTCCTGCATTACCGGTAAATGCTCGGGCACGAAGCTGTTCAAGGAGTTGTATGTCATGTCGGCCTGCCAGATCGATTTCACCATACCTCCTGAGTTTGCATCAGATTCCTTGCTCCGCCAGCCTTTCGCGGTCCACATTGGTAAGAGGCTCATTCTTCATGCTCTGGCGAATGATTTCGTCGTTCCACACCTCCAGGTGATCGTTCTTTGCCATGACGATGACATCGCCGGATATCTTGGCGTCTTCCCGCAGAGTCTGAGGGATGAGAATCCGTCCCTGGGGGTCCATCTGTGCGAGCATGCCGTAATAGCTCGTGAATTTGAGGAGCTTCAGCTTCGCCGGGTCCATGCGGGGCGGGGCCTGCAGCTTCTGTGCGATCTGCTCCCAGATGGGGATGGGGTAGATCTGCGCACACTGGCCATCCGTGCTTGTGACAAAGTAAGTGTTGTCGTCCGTCTCGGGGAGATCGCGCCGGAACTTGGCCGGGATCTTCAGTCGGAACTTGTCATCGATTTTTGCCGGACAGCTTCCCCAGAGCATGAGCCCTCAACCACTGCAACACTGAACGCCTGGAAAGAACGTTAAAATCGGGGAAAAAACGCCCAAGATGATCTCTAATTACCACTTTTGACCACTTTGGACCACGCGCAAAGCATAGGACCAGTCAGTTTTGTTGTCAAGCAAATTGTGCGATTATTTATACTTTAGCGTCTTTTTTGTGCTGCCAATGGGGATCGTCGGAGGAGTAGGAACCCTGTTGCCAGCAAGTCTGTGGAGCCAACAGAGGTCAATAAGGGCCCCGCGCCGCTTGATTCCTTTGCCCCCCGCATCCCCAAGCCATCGAACGTAGCGAACTAAGTTCATATAATTGTTATGTTTCATTCGGTGCCTGTGGCCGGTTTTTATTCGTGCTAACATATTGCTCCTGAGTCCTGTTGGAGGAAAGCGCGTGAAGATCGGAATTGTGGGACTCCCAGTGGTCGGGAAAAGCACGATTTTCAATCTGTTAACCCACGGGCACGTGGATACATCTTCCTGGGGCGGTGGCAAGAGCGAAGCTCACATCGGTGTGGCCCTGGTGCCGGATCCCAAGCTGCCGCGGCTGGCAGAGGTTTACCGTCCGGAGAAAATCACCTATGCCACGGTGGAGTATGTCGATCTGCCGGGCCTGGCCCGCGGCGAGGGGAGGATTGAGGATTCGCGCGAGATGAGCACGTATCTCCACAACCTCAAGAATGTTGACGCGTTGATGCATGTGGTGCGCGCGTTTGAAAATGAAAACATCCCGCACCCAGAAGGCAGTGTCGACCCGCTCCGGGACATCGGCCTGTTCGAACTGGAGATGATTCTTTCTGATCTGGCGGCAACTGAGAAGCGCCTCGAGCGCTTGTCCAAGGACCTGAAAAAAGCGAAAACGGCGGAACTGGAGCTGGAATTCGCCGTGCTCGAGCGCTGCCGCGCGGCTCTGGAGAAGGAGCAGCCGCTGCGCGAGCTCGAGTTGACGGAGGAGGAGCATAAGAGGGTGCGCGGATTCACCTTTCTGTCGGCCAAGCCCCTTTTGCTCGTTTTGAATCTGGGCGATGGCGACATCGCCAAGATACCGCATGTGGTCCGGGAATTCGGGGTGGAGCGGCAGGCGGCGCAGAAGGTGGTCGGGATTACCGCCGTGTGCGGGAAAATAGAGGCAGAGATCGCTTCGCTGCCCGAGGAGGACGCAAGGCTGTTCATGGAGGACCTCGGACTTGAGGCGAGCGGTCTGGACCGTATTATCCACGAGTCCTACGCCTTGCTCGGATTGATTTCCTTCTATACGGGCGGCGATCCTGAGGTCCGGGCGTGGGCTATTCCCCGGGGGACGACCGCGCAGCAGGCGGCAGGCGTCATCCACAGTGACTTCGAGCGGGGCTTCATCAAGGCCGAGGTTGTCAGGTATGATGACATGATACGGCTGGGGTCATTCCCGGCGGCCAGGAATAAAGGTGTGCTCCGCCTGGAGGGAAAAGAATATATGGTCCAGGAGGGCGATGTCGTCCTGTTCCGATTCAACGTATGAGTTGGGATGTGGCCAAATCTCGGGGAGGGGGGTGCGAGTTTCTGCTTTCGGCAAAGACATCCAGAGGTGGACCCTGCCCAGGAGCTGACTCGCAAGGTTCAAAATCCGAACTGCGGGTCCTGCGATTTTCCAGATCGCTCATTCGAGCCGGGCTTAGCCTTGCCTTCCTCCTCATGGCGCCGGGATATCCGGCATCGGCCCAGTCCCAGGGCACGGAGTTGTTCGGCAGGGTAATCGAGGACATTCAATACATCCAGGACGACACCGGCGCACCGCTGGCGCGCGCCCCTTATGATCGCTGCCTCGAATTGAAACGCGGCGTCTCCCGACTCACACGTACCGACGTGAAGGCTGCGATTCAAGCGCTGTACGATACCGGCAGCTTCTCGGAGATCTCCGCTTCTGCAAGGGAGAGCGGCAACGGCGTGGTGCTCGAATTCCACCTGCGTCTGAACTCATACTTTAATCGCTTTTCTATCTCCGGCGACGTCAACCTGGGCGGCCGTTCTCCGGTCGAAGCCATCGCGCTCCCGGTGGGCGAACGTTTCACCGTCGCAAAACTGGAAGAGTCCCGGCAGTCAGTTTTGCGGTTCATGCATGAGAAGGGCTTTTATGAGGCGCAGGTGACGGCACGCACCACGCCGCTTTCTGACGGCACAAAGATCGACACGACATTTGAAGTCCAGCCGGGATTGCAGCCCGCGATCCGATCTCTGGTGGTTCACGGGGTGCCGAGTCAGGAGAGCGTGGCGATTCTGCAGAAACTGGGATGGCAGGCAGAACAAAAGTACGACCGGGACCGCTTCCGCAGGAAGTTGGAAGGGCTGAAGAAGGATCTGATTGATCGTGGATTTCTCGGAGCCGAGCCTCAACTCGAGGAGTCCTACAATTCGACCGACAATACGGTTGCTCTCGATCTCACGATCGCCAACTTCGGACAGGTGCGTGTGGAAGTGGGAGGGTTCAAAATCCAGAGAGACCAGCTGAGCCGTTTGCTTCCCGTTTTGTCCGGTGAAGGCCTGCGCCCCGAACTGATTGAGGAAGGTGCCCTGAACCTCAGGCAGCACCTTGAAGAACGCGGCTATCCGGAGGCAGGCATTTCCATCCATCAGGATCAGGAGCCTGCAGGTGTGCGGCTCCTCCGCTACGACATCGAGCGGGGCCGTCGGGTTACGGTGGACGAAATCTGGTTCCGTGGTATCCGGGCATTTTCGAGTGCCGAACTGCTCAAAGCCATTCAGATCCAACCTGCGCGTTTCCTGCGCAAATCCACCTACAGCATCTCAAAACTCGACTCCGATGTGGAATCCCTGCAGGCCCGATATCGGGCTGCGGGTTATTTGAGTGCGACTGTGGTTCCGCTGGTCGAATCGCTCAACGGCGAAGACCGGCTCCAGATCACGTTTGAGTGCTTCGAGGGCCCCCTGGCGAAAGTTCGATCCGTCAGGATCCTCGCAGACAGTGCCACGGGAAAAGTGAGCCTGCCTGAAAGTGTGGAGAGATCCCTGGTCGGCGGGATGCTCCTCCAGGAGGGCAAGCCGTACTCGCCCTTATTCGCCGAGCACGATCGCCAGGCGATTCTGGCAGCATACAACGATGAGGGCTTCCTGCAGCCTGTGGTTAGCTATCGGGCCGTTGGGCCCGGCAGCGACGATACCTATGAGGTGGAGTTCCAGATCAAAGAGGGGATACAATCCCTCGTCGACAGGGTTGTGGTGATCGGGGCTGAGAATACCAGGAACTCGGTGATCGAGAAGCGCTTGAAACTGAAGCAGGACGAAGCGCTCAGCCTGGGCAAGATGCTGGAGACGCAGCAAGCGCTCTACAGCACGGGCGTCTTCGACTTGGTGCGGGTGACGCCTCAGAATCCCGAGAGCAACGCGGCCTATCAGAATGTGATCGTACGCCTGCAGGAGGCCAGGCCGGTCACCTTGCGCTACGGGATCGGGTACCAGGAAAGGGAGAAACTGCGTGGGCTGGTGGAGTTGAGCCATCTTAATATCTTCGGCCTGGGAAGGCGCGCCGATCTTCGTTTTCGCGGCAGCGCCATCGAGCAGGCGGGGGCCATCAGCCTCCAGCAGCCGCAGATCCGTTTCCTGCCGGTGGACTCCTATTTCGTTTTTTCGGGCAGCTTTAAAAAGGAGGTCAGCTACGACGTCAGGCGCTTTGACCTCTCGTACCAGTATAGCCACACGATCACCAATCATGCCTGGGGCCTGCTGCGCTATACGTTCACGAATGTGCACGCATCGGATGTTCCGCCGGATTTTGCCCGGGAAGACACACCACGCAATCTCTCGACCGTTTCTGCGATCTATCTCAACGACACTCGCGATAATTATCTTGATCCCCAAAAGGGCTTTTTCAGCTCGACGGACCTGGGCCTTATCAGCAAGCTCAAGGCGGAAAATCTTCCCAGCGGCAACTATGTCTCGCTGTTTACTCAAAACGTCTACTATCGGAAACTGGCTGGCTCTGTCGTCACGGCAGCCATTTTCCGTTTTGGGATTAAGGAGTCGATCTCCGGCGACCCTAGCATCCCTTTAAGCGAGAGGTTTTTCGCCGGCGGGGGCTCGACCCTCCGGGGATTCGCGACAGACATGGCCGGTCCTCTGGACTCGAATAACGAGCCCATCGGCGGCAACGCGCTGCTGATCGGCAACGTGGAAATGCGTGTGCCCCTGGTGAGCCGGTTCCAGCTGGTGGGTTTTTATGACACGGGCAACGTATTCACCAGCGTGGGCGCGATCCGGCTTTCCGACTTCAGTCATACCGCCGGGATCGGGCTCAGGGTGAAGACCCCCCTGGGTCCGATACGTCTTGATTATGGGATCAACCTGAACCTGTCCCCGTTCCTGCGATCCATCGGATACAAGCCGGGGCATTTCTTTCTGACCATCGGGACGATTTTCTGAGCATGCACATGAAACGGATCTGCATCGTTGCCGCATTGGCCTTCTGGTGGATGGAAGTTTTTTCAGTGAATGCGCAGGAGGTGGATCGCCTGCTGGCCGCGGTAAACGGCCGGGTGATCACGGAATGGGACCTCAGGATGGCTCGCTCTCTCAATGCCGTGCTCGAGACCGCCCTCGAGAGGGGCAAGAGCCGGGCAAAGCCATCCCAGGAGGAGGAAATAAACCGGTTGATCGACCGTGAGCTGCTCCGCCAGGAGCTGGAGAATTTTCCGGTGGAACAAGGGGACCCGGCCAGAGTCCAGGCCAGCCTCCAGGCGGCCGTCCAGGCCATCCTGGAAGACCTCAGGCAGGCGTATGCCGAGATCGGAGGCCTTTCCGCCCTTCTGCGCCAGCTCGGTCTGCAGGAGGCCGAGCTGGTGTCTTACGTTCGTCTGCAGATTCTGATCGTGCGGTTCACCAGCATGCGCTTCGATCCGTTTGTAACCGTTGCCGATGCGGAGGTGGATACCTATTACAAGACGAAGCTGGTGCCGGAACTGAAACGGGCCGGCGCGGAGGTTCCGCCGCTGACTGAGGTGGCGGCACGGATCCAAGAGATCCTGAGAGAGGAAAAGAAGAATACCGCCCTTGAGAATTGGATCGCGAATATCCGAAGCCATTCCCGCATCGAGTTCTATGCCAATGTCCCGTATTCTGGGGAGAAAGGGCGGCCATGAGAGTGCGGACAGGCAGAATCATCCTCATAGCTGTCGCAGCGATCTTGCTGGCCCTCGCCGGCAGCGGGATTTCCTATCTGCGTTCTGCACGCTTTCAGGAGAAAGCGCGTGCGGCCATCATCGCCCGGATAGAACAGGCCACCGGACTTCGTGTGCAGATCGAACGGCTCACCTTCGATATCCTCCGCGGCACATTCAACGTGAGGCGGCTCGCGCTGAAGTCGCGCAGGGAGACCGGCAACCGCTTCGAATTCAGCGTTGATGAAGTCTCCGGCTCATTCAGGCTGACTACCCTATGGCGGCCCAAGTTTGATCTTGTGGAGCTGAATCTGATCCGCCCCCGAATTGTGATCCGGGAAGAACCGGGAGGGGGGCCGTCTAGGCTGGAAGCCGTGATGCGGAAATCGCTCGATGTCGCGGCGCGCAAGGCCACGATCCGCGACGGCTGGTTCGAGCTGAACGAGCGGCGCATCCCGCTCAACCTGGCGGTAGAGGCGTTCGACTGCAGCATTCAGTACCAGCCCAGTCCGCACAGCTATGCGGTAAGAGTGAGTTACAAAAACAGTCCTCTGCAGTGGGCGGGACGCAAGTTCGTATACGATTTAACTGCCAGCGTCAATCTGCTGCCGACGGGATTGGAGATCGTTTCGTATGACCTTCGGGAGCACAAGAGCCGCTTCCAGGGCGGAGGTCGCCTCAACGGCTGGCGCTCTCCGAAGCTGGAAATCACAACCGTCGGAATCTTTGCCGGCGAGGACATGCCCCTGATCACTCCCGATATCAAAGACGCTCGCGGTAATGTGAGCGTCATCGGCGACCTGCGCTGGGATGGCCGCGAGTTTCACATGGCGGGACGATTCGCGGCCGAGACCCTCCACTATCGGCAGACGGTGGCGCAGGCGCTCCGCGGGCTGTTTGAGATCAAGGACAACGTCCTGCTGCTCCGTGGTGTAAACGGCCGCATGGGCGACGGCGGCTTCCAGGTAGACGGCGCCATACAGCTGAAGGACAAGGGCACGCCGCCGCACCATATCAAGATATCCGCTAAGGACATCGTGCTCCGCGATGCTTCAGGGCTTCTCGGTCTCCGCACACTGGCCCTGGAGAACAAGGTTGATGCGGAAGCCACCCTGGAGTGGCGCCGCGGTCAGGAGGACCTCGATGTGGAGGGCGTGGCGGACCTGCACGGGCTGGCGGCACCTCCTGGGTCGGGATCGGGAACGGCCTTGGGAGGTTCTGCCCAATTCTCCTTCCGCGATCAGTCCTGGTACCTGAAACGCGTCAGCCTCGATTCGCCCGACACGCATATCCGGGCGGTGGGAACGGATCCCGGAAGATCGCGCATCCAAATACAGCTTTCGACGGTGCGCCCGGCAGAGATTTTCAGCATCGTCCGTGGCTTTTCCCCGGCACTGGAGCAGGCGATTGCCGCCCAACCCGATCTCATGAGGCTATCGGGCCGATTTGCCCTGGATGGCGAAATCCTGTTGCAGCTGCCGGCGGCGATGTCCTATGAGGGCCTTGCCCAGGTGACCCAGGGCCGCCTGGGCCGGTATGCGATCGAAAGCCTGCAGGCTACTACTTTCTGGGACGGATCCCTGCTGCGATTACGGTCTCTCAGACTGAGGCACGGAGCCCAGTCCATCGAGGGCGAATTCAGCATGGTTGTGCCGCAAGGGGACGCCGCACCCGACCTGACTTTCGCAGGGACACTCCACCGGATATCCCTCGGGGAGCTTCGCGATTTCGGCATCGATCTCAAGGCACAGGTTGCCGGCCTGCTGAGCGGTCAGGGACGGATGTCCTATGAACAGGGCCTGCTGCAGGGAGACGGGAAATTCCAGATCGAGAAGGGGAGCTACAGCCAGGAACCGTTTGACATCCTGAGCGCGGCACTTCAGGTCCAGGACAGGGTGCTTCATATTGCGGATGGCCAGCTCAAACGCGGGTCCGCTTCGGTCAGCGTTGAGGGACAAGTCCATCTGGATTCGCTGCAAATGGACCTCTCGGCCAGGCTGCGGGAGTTGCCGCTGGCGGATATCCCGGAAGTCAGATCCTCCAAGATCGCAGTGGACGGGCGTGTGTCGGCTTCCGGCGAAATCCGGGGCACTCCGGAGCAGCCCGAATTCAAGGGGAACGTCGACATCGCGTCCCTGAGCTACGCCGGTTGGAACCTGGGAGCAGGGAAGGCGACGCTCGACCTGCGTGACCGGACACTGACGGCGAAGATTGACATGAAGTCGGAACTCGGCGGCTTTCAGGCAGAGGGACGCATTTCGACCGGGCCCGGATACCCCGGCCGTGCAACGCTGGAATTCAATGACTGGAATGTAACAAAGATCCTGGCCAGCAACGCTCCTTCACTTTTCAGTGATTTCAGCACGGCACTCCACGGCAGCCTGCTGATGGAAGGCCCTTTTGCAGATATTTCCCGGCTCAAGTTCAGCGGCGATTTGGATGGCGCGCGTCTCAAGGTTCACGGCTATGAGCTTCGCAATGACGGAAAGATCCGGTTCACCGCCACCAGTGAGAAACTGATCGTGGAGGAAGCGCGCCTGGTGGGGGAGGGGAGCAGTCTGGCGATCGAGAAAAACGGGGTCATCCCGTTCGGGGATACGCCCGCGCTCAACCTGCATCTCACCGGAAGGCTTAATCTCGGCTTCCTGGATCGCCTGGATCCCAAGATCGGCGTGTCGGGCTCCGTGATGCTCAACGTCAGGGCCACGGGATCCCGGCTTGCGCCCGAGGTGATCGGAAATGCCGTGCTGGCCGACGCGCGTATCGCTCACGAAGACCTCCCCTATCCGTTTTCCTCGCTGCGCGGCAGCGTCATCTTCTCGCGCAACTCGGTCCGGCTTGAAAGCGTTTCCGGCGCCGTAGCCCTGGGGACGATCCGGGTGACCGGTTCGGTGGAGCATCAAAATGCGCAGTTGCAGGGAATCAATCTCCAGGCTTCCATTCGCAATGCGCGCCTCCGCTACCCGAAGGATTTCCTCTCGACGGTCGATGCGGAGCTGAGCCTGCGGGGCGGCGTAGACGCGCGTGTGCTCAGTGGGAATGTCACCGTCCTGCACGCCCAGTATTTGCGGGATTTCTCTGTGCTGGAGCAGATCATCGGCCAGTCTTCCGGACCCTCGGGAGGGGGCCAGGTAGCCAATCCGCTGCTGGCGGGCACGCGCCTGAATGTCACGGTCCACTGCCGGGACGGCCTCTATATCGACAACGAGCTCGCCCGGATCCAGGGGGGAATGAGCTTGACGCTCCGCGGCACCCTGGCCTACCCATCCGTGACCGGGCGGGCCGAGGCCATCGAAGGGGCCATCTTTTACCGCGGAAACCGTTTTGACATCGTGCACGCGTCTGCAGACTTTATCGACCGGAATCGCATCATCCCGGTGCTCGATGTGCGTGCAGAAGCGGACGTGCGCAGCTACCGTCTGCGCCTGGATCTATCGGGGGACCTGGAACACCTGCGTCTGAACCCCAGCTCGGATCCGCCTCTGTCCAACGTCGACATCGTCTCCCTGCTGACCACCGGCAAGTCGGATCAGATAGGCGTCGAAAATCCGCGCCACCAGGCCGAGATGACCGGCCTGAGTGCGGCCAGCATCCTCTCGGAGAGCCTGACCGGTGTGATCGGCAAGCGCGTGGAACGCATTTTCGGGATCAGCAGCTTTCGCATCGATCCCTTTTTGGCTGGGACGGATAATGATCCCACGGCGCGCGTGACGATTACCGAGCGCATTTCCAAAGATGTTACCGTCACCTACTCGCGCAACCTGACGACCACCGAGGATCAGATCATCGTGATCGAATATGATGTCAACAAAAACCTGTCGATTGTGGCAACCCGCGACGAGGACGGCAAATATGGCGTGGACCTCCGTTTCCGCAAACGCTTCCGATGAAAACTATTACATTTTCCCCGATCCATAAGTAATATGTAAGTCCTGCCGCGCATGCGGCTGCAAGCAGAGAGGTACGATATCCATGAGAATCCTGGTAATCGAAGACGAGAGCAAGGTGGCCAACTTCGTTAAGAAAGGACTGGAACAATCGGGCTACGAGGTGGACGTTGCGGCGGATGGCGAGGAGGGGTTCGACAAGTTCCGCGCCGTCGATTATGATCTGGTGCTGCTCGACCTGATGCTGCCCAAAATCACCGGCTGGGAACTGATCCCGCTGTTGCGCAAGCGCAAACCCACTCTCCCTATCATTGCGGTCACCGCGAAAACAGCCGTGGAAGATCGCGTGCAGGGATTGAACCTCGGTTGCGATGACTATCTGGTCAAACCGTTCTCCTTCGCCGAACTGCTCGCCCGCATTCAGGTGCAGCTCCGTCGCGGCATCACCCTGGGGACCGCCGAGCTCCGTGCCGCAGACCTGGTGCTCGATCCGCTCAAGCGCAAAGTAACGCGGGCCGGCAAGGCCATCGAGCTTTCCAACAAGGAGTTCGCCTTGCTCGAGTACCTGCTGCGCAATAAAGACGAGATCGTAACCCGGAACATGATCGTGGAGAACGTCTGGGATTCGAGTTTCGACAACTTCACCAATGTCGTGGATGTCTACATCAACTACCTGCGCAACAAAGTGGACCGCGGCTTCGATCAGCAGCTGATCCAGACGGTCCGCGGTGTCGGCTATACCCTCCGGAGTACTGAATCGTGAATGTAAGAACCCTCCGGTTCAAATTCGGCATCACCAACGGACTTTTGATTTCCGTCTTTTTCGTGCTCTTCGGCTATGTGCGTTACCAGACGTTCGCCTACCTTGCGGCGCGGAATTTCGAGCGCGGGCTGATCAACCAGGCCGAGTTTTTCGCGCGCAACATCCGCCCGACGCCCGATGGATTCGAATACAAGACCAGCGTGAAACCGGCCGATGCCATGGCGCTGGATACCATCAGGCCCTTTTTCGTCTTGACGGATGTGAACGGGCGGGTGATCGGCGAGGAGTTCTACGGATACTACATCAAGCAGATGCTGTCGGCGAAGGATCTGGACGGCATTCTCCACCAGCAATCCGGCTTCAACGACGCCCAAGCCTATGACGGCCGACGTTTCCGTTTTCTCAGCAGGGTTCTGCCTTCCGAGAACGACCAGAAAATCGTGCTGCATCTCGGGCGGTCGGTAGCGGAACTCACCGCGATCCTCGACGCCTATATGGTCATGTACCTGTATTCCGTGCCTCTGGTTCTCATCGTCGCCGTCGCGGTTGGCTGGTATCTTGCCGTGCATGCGCTGAAACCGTTCGAGGAGGTGGCCAAGACCGCCGAGCAGATCACCTCGGAGAAACTGAACACCCAGATCGTGAATGTCCGCAAAGAACAGGAAATCCAGCGCCTGGTCCAATCGTTCAACTCCATGGTGGCGCGCCTGAGCCAGTCGTTTGACCAGATGCGCAAGTTCAATGCCAACGTTGCGCACGAGCTGCGCACCCCGCTGGCGATTCTCCAAGGGGAGAATGAAATCGCACTGCGATCCGCGTCGGTCCCGGAGGAAATCCGTACGGTCCTGATCAGCAATCTCGAGGAACTCGGGCGGCTCACGCGCATCGTGAACGACATTCTGACGCTGGCTGAGGTCGAGGCGGGAACCCAGGTGTTGACCAAGAGGCCGTTGGACCTGAAATCCGTGGTCAGCGACCTCGCAGATCAGATGCAGCTTCTGGCCATGGAGAGGAATATCCAGGTCGATGTTCGAGACTTGCCGGAAGCGATGGTCCTGGCCGATGATCTGTGGATTCGCAGGGCCGTGCTCAATCTCCTTGATAATGCGATCAAATACTCCAGGGATGGCGGAAAAATCCAGGTGTCCATGACCAACGACGGCACCAAAGTCTGCCTCAGCATTCACGACGATGGCATCGGTATTGCGGGACGGGACCTGCCGCTCATATTCGACCGCCTTTTTCGGGCGGATCCGGCACGCAACCGGAATACCGGTGGAGTCGGGCTGGGCCTGTCTCTGGTGAAATGGGTGGTGGAGGCTCACGACGGCCGGATCATGGTGACCAGCGCACCGGACAAGGGTGCCCAGTTTCAAGTGGAACTCCCGGTCCTGACCGCTGCGTCAAAGGGAGCGGCCGACATTCGAAGCAGCAAGCTGATGAAGGCGAGCCGCATCATGGAGAACCAAACCCTTTGACACCAATCCCGGTGCTGCAGCGTGTAGCTGAAATTCAGACCGTAGCTTCTACCCCTTGGATTGACGAGACAGCAAAAGCGAACCTCGGAGACCTCCAGGACCTCAAAGAATCAATGGAAACCGCTTGAGGCAACTCCTTCCCGGGCAGGCGAGTTCCGGCGTTTCTGAGGTCTTCGTGATTCGTTTCTGTTGCCAGTGTCTGAATCGCAGGCAGGGG
>CAYGWQ010000035.1:0-26141 GCA_964353465.1 uncultured Acidobacteriota bacterium
CGAGGCCGCGCTGCTCGACGAATGGCGGCTCGACGAGTGGCAAAAGCTGCTCACTCCGGAGCAGTTTGCGATAACTCGCCGGAAGAAGACCGAGAGAGCGTTTGCCGGCGCTTACTGGAATGCCACTGACAAGGGAATCTACAAATGTGTTGCTTGCGGCAGCCCGCTCTTCAGCTCCGAAGCCAAATTCGACTCCGGTTGCGGCTGGCCGAGTTTCTCTGCGCCGATGGATTCCGAGCAACTCAGGACGGAGGACGATCACAGCCTTTCCATGCACCGCCTGGAGGTGCTGTGCAGCCGATGTGACAGCCACCTCGGTCACGTATTTGAGGACGGGCCGGAGCCGACAGGTTTGCGCTATTGCATCAACTCCGCCGCGCTCCGGTTTGTGCCGGAAAAGCCGGAGGACGACTGATGCCGGATGTAACTGTGATCGGTGGAGGTCTGGCAGGCGCGGAAGCAGCCTGGCAGATTGCCCGCAGGGGGCTCCGGGTCCACCTATTTGAAATGCGTCCCGCCGTTTCGACTCCGGCCCACAAGTCCGGAGAACTCGCAGAACTGGTCTGCAGCAACTCGCTGAAATCCAATTTTCCCGGCACGGCCCCATTCCTGCTCAAGGAGGAACTGCGGCGGCTCGGCAGTCTGCTCATGAGGATTGCGGACGAGGTTTGCGTTCCCGCCGGGCATGCGCTGGCCGTGGATCGCGAGCTGTTCGCCCGGCGGGCTACGGAGGCGATTGCGGCTAATCCCCAGATTCAGGTAGTGCGCGAAGAGGTGAGGGCGCTCGGATCCGATGGCATCTGCATTGTCGCTACCGGCCCGTTAACGGCGCCGGCGCTTTCGGCGGCAATCGCCGAATTTGCCGGCTCGGGTCACCTCTATTTTAATGACGCAATTTCGCCGATTGTCGATGCCGCCACGATCGATCACACCAGGCTTTTCCCGGCATCACGCTATGGCAAGGGAAACGACGATTACCTCAACGCTGCCATGTCGCAGGTCGAGTACGGTCGCTTCTACGAATCACTTGTGTCGGCGGAATCGGTGCCGTTGCGCGATTTTGAAGAGGCCGTATTTTTCGAGGGATGCCTGCCCATCGAGGAACTGGCCCGGCGCGGCATTGATACGCTGCGCTTCGGTCCGATGAAACCGGTGGGTCTGGTGGATCCACGCACCAACCGCCGCCCTTATGCGGTCGTCCAGCTGCGCCGGGAGAATCTCATGGCGGACAGCTACAATCTGGTTGGCTTTCAGAACCACCTGCGCTTTCCGGAACAGAAACGGATTTTCCGGCTTATTCCGGGGCTTGAGAATGCCGAGTTTCTGCGGTTCGGCCAGATGCACCGGAACACCTACCTGCTGGCGCCGGCATTGCTGGATGCGACACTCCAGACGCGGAAGAGAAGAAATCTGTTCTTTGCGGGACAGATCTGCGGCGTGGAGGGGTATGTCGAGTCGATCGCCACGGGTCTGGTGGCCGGCATCAACGCAGCGCGTCTTGCGCACGGCAAAGAACCTGTCGTCGCGCCGCGATCCTCGGCATGCGGCAGCCTTCTGCGCTATCTCAGCAGCTCACCCCACGCGCATTTTCAACCGGCCAACATCAGCTTCGGTCTGCTTCCCGAAGCATCCGGGGATATCGCGCGCATCCGGGATCGGAAGGAGCGCCATCGCCTTCAGGTGGATGCAGCGCTCCTGGCGATGGATCGATGGATTGCGGATCTCGAAAACCAGACCTCTGACCTCCGACCAGGGGGGCGTAGGAAGGAATTGACATAAGAGATAGGAGATCGGCAGAAACAGATAACCGAATCCAAGCGCTTGATCTGGTAATGCGAAAGGTCTGAAGTCGGAGGACGGAGAACGGAGGTCGGGATCTCGAGTCAGGAGCATGCCTGACGGCCGGTTTATAGCGGAGTTGTCGCGAAGTTATGTCAATGACGCTGGCATCCTGGATTGAGCAATATCTGACACACCTCCGCTATCAGCGGAATGCGTCGCCCCACACCCTGCGCAATTATGCGTCCGACCTTTATCAATTCCTTTTTTTCTTGACGCATACAACGGAAGGTGAGCCCCGGACCGAGCCGGCGCTGGAGCAGATCGACAACATCACGATCAGGGAATTCCTGGGGATTCTCTACCAGCAGCGCAACCGGAAGTCCTCCGTTGCCCGGAAACTGGCCGTGCTACGTTCCTTTATGAAGTATCTCGCCGGCCAGGGGGTGGTGCCGAGCAATCCGGCTAAGAATGTAGCGTCACCCAAGCAGGAAAAACTCCTGCCCGAACACCTGTCTCCCGACGCAGTGACCGAGTTGCTCGAGATGCCCGACGCGGGTACCGCACTGGATCTGCGCGATCGGGCGATCCTCGAGCTGTTCTATGCGTCCGGAATCCGGGTGAGCGAGCTCGTGGGCCTTGATAGAGACAATCTCGACCTCGAGGGGGGATTTATCCGTGTGGTCGGCAAAGGGCGCAAGGAGCGCATTGTTCCTTTCGGCCGCAAAGCCGGTGATGCGATCCGGAAGTACCTCGAAGTGCAGCACGAGCTTTGCGGAAAGCAGGGTGCAACCGGCGCGTTGGTGGCCGATCGCGCCGTGTTTCTTAACAGCCGCGGCAGGAGGCTGACAACCCGGGGCGTAGCGGTCATTGTGGACCGTCATGTCGCCCGGCTGGCACAAAGGTTGCGCGTGCATCCACACACCCTGCGGCACACTTTTGCCACACACATGCTGGACGCCGGCGCAGACCTGCGCTCCATTCAGGAGCTACTGGGCCATGAGAGCCTCTCCACGACCCAGAAATACACGCATGTGTCTGCCGAGCAGTTGGTGCGTGTCTACCGCTCCTGTCACCCGCGCGCCAAAAAGAGGTAAAGAAACAGATCCCCACTTTCTAATTGGCTTCTGTCGCGAATGCCTTCGGCCAGCAGGCAAGCCCCAGAGGGGCGGAAAGACAATAGCCCCGGGCGCGAGCCCGGGGTTGGTCCAGAAATCGACGCGGAGCCCAGGAGGGGCGGGAGCAGCCGACAAGGCTGCGGATCTGGCGGGGTGAAAGTCCCCGCACCGTCAATTACCTGTTTCGGACGGTTAGCATATCCGATGCATGCGAAGTTACTAAGCATGTTCTGCTCGGAAGTAAAAGTCACGGCTGCCCTGCGCAAAACGCAGCGGTGGGAGCGACCGGGGTGGCGAGCAAACTTGGAGGCCTGAACGTTGTATAGGAATGGCGACAGTTGCGAAATAGGGCCCGCCGGGAAGTCGCTTGCCGGCAGTTGCGGGAAGCCGACCCACTCGCCCTTTGGGGAAGGCCGGAGAGTGCCAGGGAAGACAACAGGGGAAGCACCTGGGACACCGCCGCGATGTAAGGCCCAGGCATCCAGGGAAAGATCTGCAGAGATAACGTCGGGAAGGTCAGGCGCGCAGCAGGGGTTGGCCGCAACCTGCAAAGACTCTCTGACGGAGATAAAGTCGAGGGAGGAGAGAGCGCGTACGGACTGGCGCATGAGCCCGTAAGAGCGAGGACGAGGGGGTAATGCCCTTCGAAGTGACGGGAAACGACACTCTGGCGGCGGTAACACCGGCGTCAGGCAAAGGGGCTCTGGGCGTTGGCGGCCTGTGGAAACGAGGACATGCTCTGGCTCAGAACGGAGGATATCGTGTACTCGACTGCAGGCAGAGTCTGGTGACAAACCGAATGGACTGGGTGAATAGCAGGGCCAATGCGTTTTCATTCTTACCACTCGCGGAAGGTCGCCAAGGAAAGCCAGCGCCTCGAACCGGACTCGGGAAAACCGACTGTCCGGGATCATTGGGGGGCCTTGGGAAACGCGACCATGGTGGAATTGTGAACCCAGCTTGCGTACAACCGAAAGGGCGATGCTGGAAACCCTCCACCTACAGTGCGCGCGCCCCAGTTCTATCCCGACACAGAAAATGTTTGCGGACCAAGATCTTTCGCCCCTGCCGGGGCTCATTCAATGCAACATTCTATCCGGGGGCTTGCGCCCCCGGCTATTATCTTTCCGCCCCTATCGGGGCTCCACCGGCACAATTTGCAACCGAGTGTCGCGACAGAAACAGATCGGGCCCTGGTTCAGAGGTTTCGTGTATTTCGTGCTTTTAAAAAGCTAGACTCCCGCGACGACGCTCTTCACTCGGGCAACGATCGCTTCGAGATCGACGAGTTCGGTCTTTTTTGTGGCGCGCTCGAAAAGCTCCACCTTGCCTTGTTTCAGTTTCTCCGGTCCGATCACGATCCGGAAAGGGATCCCGATCAGGTCGGCATCTTTGAACTTGACTCCGGGGCGCTCAGCACGGTCATCCAGCAAGACATCGATGCGAGCTGCGCGCAACTCATGGTAGAGCCGGTCGGCCGCAGCCTTCATGTCTTCCTTGTAATTCACCGGCGTGATGATGACGGTGAAGGGCGCGATCGAAATGGGCCAGAGGATGCCATCGGCATCGTGGTAGAGCTCGATGGCTGAAGTCATAATTCGCTCCAGCCCGATGCCGTAGCTGCCCATGACAATTGGCGTCTGCTTCCCATCGGCGGTCAGCACCATGGCACCCATGCTTTGGGAGTACTTTGTACCCAATTTGAAGATATGGCCGACTTCGGCCGCCCGGTAGACATCGAGCGGTCGGCCGCATTGAATGCAGCCCTCGCCTTTCTCAACGGTTCGGAGGTCCGCCCACGCCGGCTGGAAGTGGACACCCGGAGTGACGCCCTGGAGATGGTAGTCGTTGGTGTTGGCCCCGCAGGTGAGGTTCTGGCGGTTTTGGAGCTCGAGATCGGCATAGATGGGAATTCCGGTCATCCCCACCGGCCCCAGGCTGCCTGCGTCCGCCCCGAACGCATCGCGGATTTCCTCCGGGTGAGCGGGCCGGGCGTACATGGTGCCCACGGCCGACATCACCTTGGATTCATTCAACTGATGATCTCCGCGAATGAGAAAGAGATGGGGCCGGTCGTCCACGATATATACCAGAGATTTGATCTGATGCGTGGGTGGGACCTTCAGGAAACTGGAAATTTCGGCAATGGTCTTCTGTCCGGGGGTATGGACCTTCTGGGGTGCACCGGCGGCGGGAATGTCGGCGATCTTCGCAAGTTTCGACGCGGCCCGCTCGAGGTTGGCAGCGTAACCGCACTCACAGGATACGACAAAATCCTCCCCCGCTTCCGTGCGCACCATATACTCCTGCGACTGGCTCCCGCCCATGGCGCCCGAGCTGGCTTCTACGGCTACAAACTTCAGGCCGCAGCGCGTATAGATGCGGCAGTACACGTCGTGATGGAGACGGTAGCTCCGGTCCAGCCCTTCCCAGTCCACATCAAAGGAGTACGAGTCTTTCATGATGAACTGCCGCAGCCGCAGCAGTCCCGATTTGGGACGCGCTTCGTCCCGAAACTTCGTCTGGATCTGGTACCAGATCTGAGGCAAGTCCTTGTAGGAACGCATCTCCTTGCGGGCGATATCCGTAAAAACTTCCTCATGGGTCATGCCCAGGCAAAGATCGCGGCCGGCGCGGTCCTTCAGGCGAAACATAGTCTCGCCCATATCGGTCCAGCGTCCGGTTTCCTGCCACAGGTCTGCCGGATGGAGGGCAGGAAGGAAGAACTCCTGTGCTCCCGCGGCATCAAGCTCCTCCCGGATGATGTTCGTGATCTTGAGCATGGTGCGCTGCCCCAGCGGCAGATAGGAGTAAATGCCGGCCGCGAGCTGCCGGATGAAGCCGCCGCGAATCAGCAGTTGATGAGAAGGGAACTCCGCTTCAGCGGGATTGTCCCGCAGCGTCGGGATGAATATCATGGACCAGCGCATATCATGCTCCTTGGCAAGGTGATCGGCTGCACAGATGAATAATTCTAGGTGACCGGCTCCGGCAGTCAAGCTCAATCGGGATTGCCCGCCGCTGTGGAGCAACCGAAGGCGCATGCCTTCGATGGATAGCGGGCTCTTAGAGGTCTTCGAGATCTCTGGGGTTCAGATTTTTTGATCCGGCGAAACAGTTACCGAAATCAAGAGCGATGGGTGATGGAAATTATTCTTCGTTTGCCGAGCGGATTGCATGATATTTTGCTCACTGCCGACTTTCGGCAAACCGCAGGCTGAGGTAGACTGTCAGGCTCAATGTTTCGCCATCCTACTGTGAAGAGGTTACTGATGAAGACTCTCAATGATGTGGATCCCGCGGTCATGGCTGCGATCGCTGCCGAAACCAGCAGGCAAAATCAGACGCTCGAGCTTATTGCCTCGGAGAATGTCGTCAGCAAAGCAGTGCTTGAGGCAACGGGTTCGGTGTTTACGAACAAGTATGCGGAAGGATATCCGGGGAAGCGTTATTACGGTGGCTGCGAGTTCATGGACCAGGTGGAAACTCTTGTGCGGGAAAGAGCCCGGAAGCTGTTCGGGGCAGAACATGTCAACGCGCAGCCCCATTCCGGAACTCAGGCCAATCTTGCCGTTTATTTCGCGATTCTCAAGCCCGGAGATACCATCCTGGGCATGAGCCTCGCGCACGGCGGGCATCTGACGCATGGGCACCCTCTCAATTTCTCGGGAAAGATGTATCAGGTCTGGTCTTATGGAGTCCGGCCCGACACCGAGCTTCTCGATTATGACGAAATCGCTCACCTTGCCGAATTGCACAAGCCGCGGCTCATCGTTTGCGGTGCCAGCGCTTATTCCCGCACCTGGGACTACCCGCGCATTGCCGACATTGCCCGTTCGGTCGGAGCATACTGCATGGCTGACATTGCCCACGTTGCGGGCCCAGTGGCTGCCGGCCTGCACCCCAGCCCTTTTCCATATGCGGATTTTGTGACCACATCCACCCACAAGACACTGCGCGGACCGCGGGGCGGTCTCATCATGTGCCGCGAACCATTTGCCAAGGACCTGGATAAAGCCGTCTTCCCCGGGACGCAGGGGGGGCCGCTGATGCACGTGATTGCTGCCAAGGCCGTCTGCTTGCAGGAAGCGCTGCAGCCCAGCTTTGTCCAATACCAGCGCCAGGTCCTCGCCAATGCCCAGGCGCTGGCGCAGGTTCTTATGGAGGAGGGCTTTCGCCTGGTTTCCGGAGGCACAGACAACCACTTGATGCTCGTCGATGTCTCCAGACAGGGAATCACAGGCAAGGATGCCGAACTGGCTCTCGACAAAGCCAACATTACCGTCAATAAAAATGCCATTCCCTTCGAAAAGAATCCCCTGACGATCACGAGCGGCATCCGCATCGGGACTCCGGCTGTTACCACCAGGGGGATGCAGGAGGTTGAGATGATTGCGATCGGACGCATGATCGGCCGGGTGCTGCGTGCGGCGACCGACAGCACCGTGCTGCGCCAGGTACGCGAGGAGGTACTTGCCCTCACCGCAAAGTTTCCGCTATACCCCGAAAGGTGAACGTACCTTGACAGGCACTGGCAAACCTCGACATGCCCGATCAAGAGCCAGCCAATGGCTGGTGTTTCTCAGTCTCTGCCCAGTCTGGCCGAAAGCAAGATGATTCCACCCGATGAGCTGAGCGAAATTTTAGGGCCGACGGGACCCATTGCCCGTTCTCACCCGAACTACGAGTTCCGCCCGGGGCAGATTCTAATGGCTCAGGCGGTTGGAAGGGCCATGGATGACCGCCACCACCTATGTGTGGAAGCCGGTACCGGTACGGGGAAAACGCTGGCCTATCTGCTGCCGTGCATCTTCAGCAGTCGGCGCGTCATTATTTCGACCGGCACTAAAAACCTGCAAGAGCAGATTTTTTTCAAGGATCTCCCCTTCCTCGAAACCGCGCTCGGCAAGAAACTCTCCGCTTGTTGCGTCAAAGGTCGCGGCAATTACCTGTGCCTGAAGAAACTGGCCGAAATCGACGGGGAAGGCTACCTGTTTTCCCGCCGGGATCCCGAGTTTTTGGATATGATCCGGGCGTGGGCAAGGGAGACGGAGACCGGAGATCGGGCCGAGCTGAAGGAACTGCCCGACGAACTTGTTCTTTGGCAGCATCTTGATGCGCGGCGCGAGACCTGCACTGGCCAGAAATGCCCGGATTTCGAAGCCTGCTTTGTCACGAGGGTACGGCAGCGGGCGCTGGAATCGGATATCGTCATCGTAAACCACCACCTTTTTTTTGCCGACCTCGCGTTGCGCCAGGGGGATTTCGGGTCGGTCCTGCCTGATTATTCCGTCGTGGTTTTTGATGAAGCGCATGAGCTTGAGGATATCGTTACCCAGTACTTCGGGATCATGGTCAGTAATTACCGGCTGGAGGAGTTCGCGCGCGACACCTCCCGCACGATGGCCGAACTGGGTGCCTCGTCGGGTTATCTCGACGATCAGATTGGCAGGCTCACGGTTTGCGCAGGGGAGTTTTTCAATGCTTTTCGCGGCAAGGAGGGCCGATTCATCCTCCAGGAGCTGGGAGAAGGATTGGGACTGCGCCGCGGCCCCCTGCGAGGCGATCCCCCGAGCGAACCCTATTGCAGGCTGCTCCCCCAGCTATCGGTGATCAAAGCGGCTTTGGAGAGTCTGCCGGTTCAGAGTGATATGTTGGATGCGCTCCAGCGCCGGTGCCTGGAGCTGCACGACGATCTCGTTGCGGTCTTGGAATCAGATTCGAGGGAACACGTCTATTGGTACGATGTGCGTGGGCGAGGCGTTTTCTTGTGGGCATCTCCGATCCAGGTTGCGTCGATCCTGGCGGATCGGCTGTTCGCACGGATTGATACCGCGATTCTTACCTCCGCCACGCTCTCGACCGGGGGCAACTTTGATTTTATCCGCTCGCGCCTCGGGCTGGGCAATTGCGAAGAATTAATTCTGGGTTCCCATTTCGATTTTGCAAAACAAGCCATCTTTTACGTGCCGCGGGAGATACCCGAGCCTCGAGAGGAAGGGTGGGCGGCACGGGCATGCGTGGAACTGGAGAGGATTCTCGATGCCAGCCGCGGCCGCGCCTTTGTGCTCTTCACCAGTTATGCGCAGATGCAGATGCTGTATCGCACCTTGCAGCCGCGCCTGCCCTATCCAATGTTCATTCAGGGGGAGAAAAGCAAAAGCGGCCTGATTGAGGCATTTCGCAAGACTCCCGGTGCTGTGCTTTTTGCCACTGCCAGCTTCTGGCAGGGAGTCGACGTGCAGGGCGAACAATTGAGCTGTGTGGTAATCGACAAGCTGCCCTTCTCGGTGCCGAGCGACCCGGTCGTTGCCGCGCGCATCCGGCACTTGAACGAGACAGGGGGAAACGCCTTTTATGACTACCAGATCCCCGAGGCCATCATCCTTTTAAAGCAAGGTCTCGGCAGGCTGATTCGCAGCCGCGCCGATCGGGGCATTCTTGCCCTGCTGGACAAGAGGATCATGACCAAGAGCTATGGCGCGACTTTTCTGGCAAGCCTGCCGCCCGCCCCGCTCACGCGCGATTACACAGAATTGCGAAACTTTCTGACCGGCAATTGATCTTAATCAGTGGACGTCATGGGAAGCAGCACCCTGAATCATCCGAGATCGACTGGGCGGCGGTATTGATGCCGGCGCTGAGGGCCAGTATCTGAATCCATGCTATCGGCCTTCGTTTGTTGACACGCAGTCCGAGCCGGTCATACAATGGCGGTTTGAGTGAGTACTCAGTTATCATAATTAGGCTCTGCAAGGAGGTAATATGTGCAGCCCGATTCGCAAGCTTGGCTTGGTTCTGGCCCTTCCTCTCGTTTTTGGACTCCTGTTTTCTCAAGTGATTTTCGCCCAGGCGCGCAACCTCAGCGGGAAAGTGACTGACGACAAGGGGCAGCCCGTCATGGGCGCCCAAGTCACGATTCTGGGAATGGATTCCAACAGGAAGTACCCTACCAAGACGGATAAGAAGGGTGAGTGGGTATACATGAACATCGCCTCGGGAAGATACCGGCTTGTCGTTCGGGCGCCCGGATTCAATCCGGGCGGGCAGGAGGGCATCAACCCCGCCATTGGATTCACCCCGGTCAATATCACATTAACCCCCGGCGATCCGAACTTGAAACTCCCCTTCGAACTGACCCCTGAAGAGCAGGCAAAGCTGAAGCAGGAGCAGGAGAAAATGCAGGCACGCAGTAAAATGGCGGGCGAAATCAAAGCGTTTTTCGAAGCCGGGAGGGATCTGGTCACCAAAGGCCAATATCCCGAGGCCATCGCTGAGTTTAAAAAAGCTCTCGAGAAATTTCCGGATGAGCCTACCGTCCTGGCAAACCTTGCAGATGCACAAATGAAATCGGGACAGAGCGAAGAAGCGCTGGCGAATTTTGAGAAGGCGCTTGTCGTGTCGCCGGACGACGCCTCGCTTTGGACTAACAAGGGTGTCGTGCTGGGCAAATTAGGCAAAACGGCTGAGTCACAGGAAGCGTTCAAGAAAGCGGCGGCCCTCAATCCGGCGGCTGCGGCGCAGAACTTCTACAACCTTGGCGCCACTCTCGTAAATGCCGGGCAAGCCAAAGAGGCAGCGCAGGCCTTCCGGCAGGCAATTGCTTCGGATGCGAATTATGCCGAAGCCTACTACCAACTGGGGCTCTGCCTGTCAGGTGATCCAACTACCATGGCCGAGGCAGTGCAAATGTTGCAGAAGTACATCCAGATCGGCAAGGATCCGAATAACATCGAGGTTGCCAAACAGCTCATTCAGGCATTGAAGAAGTGAGGTCGAGACCAGGGGAGGTTGCTCCCTTAGCGCTAACCTAGGCCCTTTCCTTCACGTGGACTTGGACTTGGACTTGGACGTCGACTCGGGCCATGCCGGGCGAGGAGAACTTTCGCAGGCTTGCCATCTGGCAGGCTGTAGCCTGCTTCTTGCAGCTGCCATTGCCTTTACCGCCGCGCTACGCGCTTTGGACCGCCCACTCCGCCGTGCAGCCCTTTCCAATAGGGTGCTCTCGAAAATGTGTCGAGTACAAGAACGTCCAGGTCCAAGTCGAAGTCTAGGTCCAAGTCCACGTGGTGGTAGTGGCTTAAGTTAGCGCCTGAGGGGTATCACCCTGGGATGTGCTGCAACGCCCTTTCAGCATCAAGCCCACCTGCGGTGCTCTCAATCGGGCAGGGAGATCAGCTTGATGGCCTTAGGAGGGCTCACCGCCGTTTCATTCAGACGTATTGAGGAAATGGTATTGCGGCCAGGAATGTTGGCTAACACTTACAGGGAGTCGCTCCCGGGCAAGGAGTGGCGATAAGGCTCAGCTCTTCGGACCGGAGAAGAGTTTTTCTGCCCTCCGGCATCCTACATCCGCCAGACTCTGCAGCGCTGCCACCGCAGATTCCGCTACAACGGCATGCTTATCTTTGGTTAAGCCATAGATCCGATTGAGGATCGAATCCTCAATCTCGTTCGGCCGGTGCCAGTAGGCCACAGCCAACTCCAACAGAGCATGAGCACGCAATTCCGGATTGCCGCGCTCCGTCATTTCGCGCAAGACTTCAAGCGAACGGATGCCCCCCTGTTGCGCAATCGCTCCCAACGATTCGATGATCCACTTCAACATCCGGAGGTGAGGAGCGGCTTCGGCACTGTTCAGGACCGGGAGGAAAAAATCGGCAGCAGAATCATCGCCGATCTCCCCGATGGCTTCAATGACCGCTAGCAAACAGTCCTGAGCGCCAAGACCCTTGATTTTCTGGACTTCCAGGAACGCCGTCTTCAGTGGGCCGAGGAACTTGCGGTCTCCCATGGCTCCCATTGCACATGCAGCAAATTCACAGCGCTTGGTATCTTTTCGAGCCAGCATGCTGATGAGCGGTTTATGAAAGCGGGAGTCGCGCAGGACCCCGAGACGGGGAATTATTTCGAAAAGATCCTCAGCATCGCCTGATTCCATGATCCGCAGACATTCCTGAATTATTTCTTCAGAAAAGCGGGGTGCCTTTTCGGGAGGTGTCTTGTCCAATTCTGCTACTTCCAAATTGGTTACAACAGCAAGTTAATAAAGAACCTGCAAACCGGTTCATTATATGTGCCTTCTGCCTCATTTCAACAGAGAAATATATGAGTGCGTCGATGCCGATCCTTCCCCCGGGCCTTAATCTGGCCCGGTGAGGTAACGGCGGCGGCATTCCTCAGAGCAAAAGAAAAGATCTCCTTCCCCATGGCGCTGAAGCCGTATTGCCAGCCGGGGATCCATGTACATGCCGCAAACCGGATCCTTCACGGTATTGCCCGGCGGGGCTTCTCTGGGATTGGATGTTGCAGGGTTTCTCGTCAATATGCTTAAAATTCTCCGAAGAATCCAGAGGACGCCGAGAAAGGCGAGAATGCGCAATATGATCAGCATTGGGAATCCTATCGTGCAGCGAACGTCAATGGTCAGATCCCCGTTCCCAAACGGAAGACGTCTAATGTTACGGAAGATTGTGGCTTTGAATCAAGTTGAACCGAGTCTTTCGGCTCGCAAGGCATGCTGCGAACCGAACAAGCCGTCGGGACTCGTTAGGGATTATTCATGAAACCAGGTCCAGGAAGCACGCTAAAAGTGTAGCCTCAGATCGGAAAAGCGCTCCAGCATGATGAGTTTCGGATGGTCCGTGGGATGTTCCTGCTCAAATGTCCATGTGTGCCTGTGGGGTATATACACCGCGTTCATTCCTACAGCCAGAGCGGGATTAATGTCGGATCGCGGGCTGTTGCCGATCATCCATGTACAGCGGCGTTCCCAGCCATGTTGGTCGAGGAGGCGGCTGAATGCCAGGGTATCCTTCTCAGGCAGAATCTCCACGCTTTGAAAAAAACTCTGCAGGTTCGAATGCCTGACCTTGCGGGATTGCTCCTCCCGGTTCCCCTTGGTAACCAAGTGGAGGGCATGGCGGCTCGAGAGGTAGGCGAGCGTTTCAGGGACAGTCTCGATAATCTCCATGGGATGGTCCAGGATGGCCAGGGACAGTTTTTGAACCCGCTCTAACAGCGATGGGTCAGCATCGGGCGGCTGAAACATCTTGAAAGTCTCCACCACCGATTGCGTGAAATTCAGGGTGCCATAGCCTTGTAGGGGTATGCGCAGTCGCTCGGCTTCATCGAGCCCAGTACGGAAAGCGCAGGAATCGACGCCGGCGCCTTCCAGCAGTGTGACTACCTCCTGGATGGCCCTTTCGTAGTAGATGTTGTTCTCCCAGAGGGTGTCATCTGCATCGATGAGCAGGTTCTGGGCAGTGTGGTCGCGCACAATGTCCTCTCCATGAGAATGAAAACCGTCCGTATGGATCCACACGCGGGGTCGCATCGAGCCTAGCGGCTGTTGATAATCAGAGTAACGGGGCCGGAATTGGTCAGTTCCACTTCCATGCTTGCCTGAAACTGCCCACTCTGCACTTCCGGCATCCACTTTTGAGTGGTTCGGACGAAGGTTTCATAAAGCGCTTGGGCCTGACTCGGCGGCGCCGCTTCCGAATAGGATGGACGCCGTCCCTTTCGGCAGTCGCCGTAGAGTGTGAATTGGGAAACCAGCAGGAGTTGCCCGCCGACTTCAAGGAGGCTGCGGTTCAATCGGCCCTCCGCATCGTCAAAGATCCGCAGCTCCACGATCTTCCTCGCCATCCACTCCAATTCCGCCTGCGAGTCACCGGGTGCGAACGCCACAAGTGCCAGCAAGCCCCTGGCGATACGTGCGATTTCCGCACCTGCCACGGTGACGCGGGCCCGCTCGACTCGCTGGATGACTGCGCGCATGATGGCCCCCTCCCAAAGGCTGTGCCGACCCGGCTCGTTTCGTTCGCAAACTTTGGAGCAAAGGGGCATAGGAGTCAAGTGACAAAGGGACGTGACTACTCTATTCGGAAGAGCTTTGGCGGCGCCTGAGATGCAGCAAGAGCGTTAACACGACGAACCATTCATCCCTTACTGCCGGCGTATCCTGTTTTCATTGAGGTCTTTGAGGTCTTTGCAGTTCCGATGAAATCCGAACGGCCGGCGCGCAGTGTCTGAATTGCAGACCGAATTCGTACGCGTTGACAGTGGGAACGCAGTCGGGTATATTACTCTTCCCATTCATGATATGTGAAACTATGGAAGTTACCCTGTGGCAAAACTACCGAGGCTGTCGGGCTCATCCTGAGCGCGGCCTGCCGGTGTCTTCCTCTGCCCGGGCGCATGCGGAGGTGGCTTGCAGGTGAATCCCGACCTCCGCAACCTGATTAACCTGCAAGACATCGATCAGAAAATCATCAACTTCAGAAAGCAAATCTCCGAGATTCCAGACAAGACTAGGGCCTATCAGGCGGAGTTCCAGCAGCTGACGAAAGCCCACAACGAAAAGGTGGCGCTTGGTCAGGAATTAGCCAAACAGCGCCGCGCACGTGAGAGCGACGTTGAAATGATGCGGACCAAGCTCGCCCGGCTCAAAGGCCAGCTCATGACCGTGAAAACCAACAAGGAGTACACCGCAATGCTCCATGAGATCCAGGCAGCCGAAGATCATATCCGCGCGGCCGAGGATGGAATTCTGGACATTATGGAGCGGATGGAGGCGATGGAAAGCAAGCTGGCACAGAAAGATAAGGAACTCAAGGCCAAGGAGGCCGAGCTCAGGGAACAGATCACAAAATCCGAAATGGCTGTTCCCGCCCTTGAAGCCGACGTGTCGAAGCTCTGCGAACAGAAAATCGCCCTGGAGTCTTGTATTGGTGCGGAGCTCCTGGGGCGCTACCGCCGTATCGCCGAAGCGCGCAAGGGAATCGCATTGGCGGAAGCCAAAGATGAACTGTGCTCAGCCTGTCACGTCCGGATTCGTCCTCAAGTGCTTGCAGATCTGCTCCGCACAGAAGAGATCCATATGTGCGACAGCTGCTCCCGCATCCTGTTTGTCCGGGAAAGCCTCTAGCGATCGTTCGGCATGCCGCCAGAAGGACCGGCGCAACGCATGAAGGGAATGGAATGTTCTTGAGATTATTGCTGGCGTTGTCCGCCGCCTGGATTGCCTGGACCGCATCTGCGCGGGAGATCCAGCAACCGGTCCAGAGCATCCCGACGACCATCCGGACGGAAGTTGCGCTTGTGAATGTGATCTTCACCGCGACGGATCGTAAAGGCAAATCCTTCTCCGGATTTAAAGCCGAGGATTTTCTAGTTTTCGAGGACAAAAAGCCGCAGAAGATCGAGTATTTCAGCGACTGGACCAAGGAATCGGATATTCCGCTGACGGTCGCTTTTCTTATAGATACCAGCGGCAGCGTGAAAAGCAGGCTGGACTACGAAAAGAAGACCGCCGCCGAGTTTTTTAAGAACGCACTTCGCAGAAATAGGGATATGGCCCTTATCATCCAGTTCGACTCCGATGTGAATCTTGTGCAGGATTTTACCGATGACACGAATCTCCTCACGGCTGCCTTGAACACGCTCCGTGCCGGGAACACCACGGCACTCTATGACGCCATATTTCTCGCTGTGGAAGATAAACTCAAAGAAGAGACCGGGCGCAAGGTAATTGTCGCGATTACCGACGGGACAGATACCTCCAGCAGAACGAGCGAAGATGAGGCCATCGAAATCGCACAGAGAAACGACGTTCTCATCTATGGCATCGGTGTGCGCGGGGAAGCGCAGGTCAGCTTTGGGGTTCTCAAGAGATTCGCCGAGGATACCGGCGGCAGCTTCTTTTCACCCAATTCCAACCTGGAAGAGATCAGAGCAGCTTTTCGGGCGATCGGAGAGGACCTGCGGGGGCAGTACAGCTTGGCCTACCGCTCAACCAATGAGAAGAAGGACGGCAGGTTTCGATCCATTGAACTCCGCTGCAAGGTTCCGGGCGTGCGCATCCGGACGCGAAAGGGATATTACACGCCCAAGGCAAAATAGGATTTGCGGAACTGTTAAGGATCAGCCTGCCAGGATCTTTTCCGGCTTCTCCGGCCGGAAAATGAAAAGATTCGCATCGCGATCGCGCGAGATGTGATAAATGGCATCACGGCAGATCTCGCAGTGATCCAGGTGGTCCAGGACATCCAGTTTTCCATCCAAATCCAGCTGCTTATCCAAAAATAAAACCAGCCTTTCGAAGTTGCATGTCTTCATGACCCCCTCCCGGTTGTCTTACTAACTAGATCGGAGAACTGCCGGGAATCATGAGCAAACTTTTTTGAACTAATCTGCGTCTTAGACAGTATGAATATCGTGGGGACAATGAAAAGGGGAATGGGAGATCGCCATGGCAACCGCGCATCTGAGATTTGAACCGCAAAGGGACCTCTTGTCTCAGGCTATTGTGCAGTCTTTGAAGTCCTGGCCGGAAGCTCACCGCTGCATTTTTATCGAGATTCATTACGTCGGGCGTTCCGTGGAAGACATCTCGCGCGCTTTTGGAATGCGTCCCGGCGAAGTAATCCAGATTCTCCGGCAGTGCGAGCGCAACCTCTTTCGGGCGCTGAAGGTATTCCGTGATGTGACACCCCGCGAAATGTCCCAGGAGCCTCCCCATCCAGTAATCTCCGCTGCCTGATTCCGCTATTGAATCCTGATAGGAATCTCGGGCGAGCTGGCTCTCGCCCTTGCAAGCCTCCCTTGCCCATGTGATTGGGGTTCTCTCGCGCGCATGAGAGTCTTATTTGAAAACGCACCAAAAGTTTCAGATTTTTTCCCGGTGGTCGATATGTAATTTTGGACTCCAATATTCGCCACTTTTCCTAGGATGACAGGATAGGGTCATGCGACAGGATTCAAACCAGGCTGCGGCGGACATTCTCATCCCGGTGCGCAACAGATTTGCCGATACCAGAAGACTCTTGGAGGGGATCTATCGCTATACCAATCATCCCTTTCACATTTACATCATCGATAATGCCTCGACAGACGGTACGGCGGATCTACACAAGATTTATACGCGCGACATCACGATCGTCCGGAATCGCGAGAATCGGGGTTGGAGCGCAGCCATCAATCAGGGGATCCAGCTCGGTTCCAGCCCCTACTTGGTCTTTTTGAATACGGATATCGAGTTGGCATGCGCGTGGTTGACGAACATGATGGCCTTTCTCACCACACATCCCCGTATCGCCGCCGTCGGTCCACTGACTTCCAACAAGCTGGACTGGCAGTGCGTGGACCGGGTGAGGGATACGATCGTTCCCCAGATTCCTCATTTTTTCACCGAGGACCTTCACGAGCGCAACCGGATCCTGCAATACCACTTCCAGCACGCCGGCGTGCTGGTTGAGGGCCCACTTTCCTTGTTCTGTGTTGTGCTGACGCGTCGCGCCATCCATGATGCGGGCTGGCTCAAGGACGCGTATGTCGGCGGAGACGATGCGGACTATTGCCAGAAACTGCGAAAAGCGGGGTACGTTCTAGGGCTTGCCCTGGGCGCCTATGTAAATCGTCATCTGCGCCGCATGCCCAAACCGGAGTCTCTGACATTGGATCAAAATGGTCCGAAGGCGCTGGGCAGAAAGAATTCCGTTCGCCCTTAGTGTGTGCCCGCTTCAATCCCCTTGATACATGTAGCCCTGCCCGCGGATGCTTATGAAGAAGCGCGGATGATCCGGCTCGGGCTCGAAGTATTTGCGCAATCGCACGATGAAGTTGTCGACCGTCCTGGTTTCGATCTCGGAATGATAGCCCCAGACTTTCTCGAGCAATTCGGCACGCGACACGACACGCTTGGGTTGCGACGTCAGTACTTCGAGAAGACGGGCCTCCAACGCGGTCAGCTGCATCTTTCCTCTGGGCCCCGTGGCCGTCAGCTGGTCGAGGTTCACCATGAAGTCGACGACGCGGATCACCCGCTCCGGCTCAGTGCGCTCCACATACCAACAGCTCCGCTGCAGCATGCGGCGGACGCGCAGCAGCAGTTCGCGCAGGTGAAAGGGCTTGACCAGATAATCATCGGCGCCCAGCTCCAATCCGTGAATCCGGTCGGCTTCGGCGGTGCGGGCGGTGAGCATCAATATGGGAAGTTTCTGATCCTGCTGGCGCACCCGGCGGGCAACCTCGAATCCGTCCATTTCTTCGATCATGATGTCCAGGATAATCAAGTCGAAGCGCTCGCTGAGCACCCACTGGAGCGCCTCTCTGCCGCTCGGCGTAGCCCGAACGCGGTACCCCTCCTGCTCCAGGTTGAAGTGAAGCGGACGAGCGAGATTGATCTCATCCTCAACCAGAAGAATCAACGGCCGGTTTTTCTCGGTTTCGGCGACCATGGAATTCTCACCCGCGACTTTCCACCTCAGCGCGAAGGTTCTTTCGGCGGGAGATCCCCCAGTATCGGCGAACCCGCGGCAAACTCAGGCTGAAGGTTGACCCGCGTCCGAACCCGGGGCTGGCCGCCCAGACCTTCCCCTTGTGATCTCTCACAATCTGCCGGACGATGTACAAGCCCAGCCCGGTGCCGCCGGCATGGGTGCCTTGACCCCGCCAGAATATCTTAAAAATGTTTTTCAGATCCTTGCGCGCGATGCCGACGCCGCTGTCGGCCACGTCCAGACGACACTTGCGCAGATCGCGATGCAACCGCAGGAAGATGGTGGAACCTCGAGGAGAGTAGCGGGCTGCGTTCTCGATCAGGTTGCCCAAGACCATCCGCATAGCCGTGCGGTCGATGGCGACGCGGGCATCCGCCCCTGTTTCCAGGAAGACCTTATGACCGTCCTTTTCGAAGAGGTGGCGGTCTTCTTCCAGCGCCTCCTCGACGAAGTGCCGCATGCTGACGGGCTCCAATTGGTAGTGGCTGCGCTTTTTCTCGATGCGCGCTGCGCCCAGGATCCGGTCGATGAGGGTAGTGAGGCGCTCGGTATCGTCGAGCATCATGGCCAGGAATTCGTGCCTCTGTCCGGGTGACAGCTCTCGCAAGGCCATGGTCTCGAGCGCCAGCTGGATGGAAGCCACAGGGGATTTCAGTTCATGGGTGACGTTTGAGACGAACGCGCGCTGCATCTGATTCAGACGGTGTTGCTTGTTCCAGTATACGAAAATCACCGTCGCTCCTGCCAGGATCAGCGTCAGCAGGATGCCGCCCTCGAGCAGTGGGAGCCATGCCAGCCGTTCCACTTCGACACGGGAAGTGAGCTGCTGGGCCATCTGGCGCAACTGGGCGTGCTTTTCGAAATACCAGCGCACCCAGACCACCATGAGCAGGACCCAAAGCACCTGCATCAACAGATAGATGGTGACCGGGTGGTACAGCCAGCGAGTCTTCCTCCGCATGCCCTAATTCTACACCCAATAACCAGGATTGGATGACGAATGCAGTCACCTCTTGTCTTTGCTGAGGATGTGAAGTATTTCCTCTCCGAATTGCTGTGTGCGCCAGCGACGCATCCCGGCCATATCTCGCAGCGCGGACAAATCCGGGGGTGGGAAGGAGGCCAACAGTTCCAGGAGGGCTCCGGGGAAAACAACCCCCACGGGGAGCTGCAGCTCTTCGGCTTTAGCCCGGCGCCAAAGGCGGAGATCCTCCAGGCGGGCCCTGGCCTCCCGGGAGGGATGCTTGGTGGCATTGTGTGCCGGCTGCGCAAGAAAAGAGGGATCTGCCGCCTGCACCCTCTTGATGGTCCAATAGATCTCTCCGCCGAACCGGCGCGCCACGCGGAAGGAGATCCCGGGGCGTTTGAACATCTCACGCGGGGAGCCCGGCGGATGGCGTGCCAGTTCCAGCAAAACTGAGTTGTTCACGACTTTGAACGGTGGTATGTCCATCTCTCGGGCATAACGGTCGCGCAGCAGATAGAGGGCACGCAGAACACCCGCCTGCTGCAACGGGATGTCCCGGCTCCCCTTGATGCGGCGAAAACCCTCCGGATCGAAATCCCTCTCTGCGGACTCCTGCTCCGCCATGTATTTGAATTCCTCTTGCGCCCAGGAGATGCGTCCTTTATCACGCAGATGCCGATCAAGCAGGTCGCGCAATTGCAGCAGATGATGGGTGTCCATAGCCGCATACTCCAGTTGCTCAGGGGCGAGCGGCCTGTGCGACCAGTCGTCGCGCTGGCGCCGCTTGGAGTGCGTGATGCCCAGAAAGCTCTCCAGGAGGGCGTCCAGGCCCAGCAGATTGCAGCCAAGCAATTGCGCAGCGATATGGGTGTCGAAGATGTTAGCAAAGGAAAAGCCGTAATCCCGCCGCAGGCAATAAAGGTCATAGGTTGCCGCATGGAACACCTTCTCGACCGCCGAATCTGCCGTGATCGGGCCCAGCGCGCTCAAATCCCTGACAACTAGCGGGTCGACAATGTAGGTTGCCTCGTCGGTCGAGATTTGGACCAGGCATACTTTTTCAAAATAGTGATAGAGGCTGTCGGCTTCAATATCGATTGCCACCCGGGAAGCGGGCAACAGCGTCTCGATCATGCGGCGAAACGGTTCAGGCGCGGCCACCCAGGTGAATTGCGGGGATTGTGGAATAGTGCCTTCCGTCTTTATGGGGTCCATAGTCAGCCAAGGATTGCATCATCAACATTCATGCGGCGCGGTGCACATATCGCATGCGCAGTCCGCGCGCGTTCCGGGTCAATATACAGGGCCTGGGGCTGCTCCGGCAACTACCAGTTCGCATATGCTGTTGCCGATCCGGCGGACTTGTTATATAAGGAGCCTGTCCATGAAGATAGCTCTCATTCAACAGCAGGCAACTCCGGATCGCGAATCCAACATCCGGCGGGGCATCGTGGCCCTGGAGGAAGCCGCGGCGCACGGAAGTCAATTGGCGGTTTTTCCCGAGTTGGCCTTTCTCCGATTCTTCCCGCAGCGCCGGCGCACGGAACAGCCGTCCCCATGGACGGAAACTATTCCCGGTCCCACCACCGAGGAGTTCAGCCGCCTGGCCCGGAAGCTGGGAATAGTGATCGTGCTCAACCTTTACGAACAAGACGGCGAAAGCACCTATGATTCCTCTCCCGTGCTCGACGCGGACGGAAGTCTGCTCGGGGTAACACGCATGATCCACATCATTCAAGGGCCTTGTTTCCATGAAACGGACTTTTATTGTCCAGGTGATCTGGGGGCGCCGGTCTATTCGACCGCGGCCGGCCGCTTGGGCGTAGCGATCTGCTATGACCGGCATTATCCGGAATACATGAGAGCCCTGGGTGTGCGCGGTGCCGAAATCGTGGTGGTACCCCAGGCGGGTGCGATCGGCGAATGGCCCGCCGGGGTGTTCGAAGCTGAAATGCAGGTGGCGAGTTTCCAGAACGGCTATTTCTCGGCCCTATCCAATCGGGTCGGGCCTGAGGAGTGCCTCACGTTCGCAGGGGAGTCCTTCGTTACTGACCCGATGGGTAGAGTCATCGCCCGGGCTCCTGCGGGGCAAGACCATATCCTGTATGCCGACCTGGACTTCTCACTTCTGGAGCAGTGCGCAGCGCGCCGTCATTTCCTTCCTGACCGCCGACCTGAAATCTACCCCCTCTAAAAGACAGTGATGAGTAATGAGTGATGACTCAATACTCATCACTCATCACTCATCACTCATCACTCATCACTCATCACTCATCACTCAATAAGGAGGCACAGGTACTGCAGGGATAGACACGCTTCAGGTCGATCTCCTCGACGTAGGTGGAGGCGCGCATTACGCATTCAAACTGGCGGCAATGATACAGTCCGAGGGTATGTCCCAGCTCATGCACCAACTCCTTCTCCAGGCGCTGCATCATCAGGTCGTCGTTACGTCTCAGGCCGTAAAACTGATTCGAGAGCCGGTGGGTGGAGACGATAGCAGCTGTTCCTTGAAGTTGCGCCTCTCCAAAAACAAAGGTGAGGATGGGGATGAAGAGGTCCACATCGACGATGCCGATGCGCTTGATTCGCGCGGGGTGAGTGCCGTTCAGGATCTGAGCGAGCAGCTGCGTCGAATTGGTTTGCCGGCGTGAGGAGTCGTATGCCGCATGCAGATTGAGCGTGGCACGATCGAGGCGGACCGGGGATAGGAAAATCTCCTCCAGCCGGTGTGCTATGGGCGCCAGACCGGCCTTGAGCAATGAGGAGCCATTGAGGAGCTGAATCTCGTGAGGCACCTACGGTTTCCTCAAGCCGTATTTGTGAATCTTGTTGTACAGGGTGACCCGGTCGATCTCGAGGATCTCAGCGGACCGCGAAATGTTCCAGTGGTTCTGCTCGAGCACCTGTGCGATGTGTTTTTTTTCGATTGCCGCGAGCGAACCGGTATGAGGCATGTTGTTTTTCTCGGACAGCCGGAAAGGGAGATCCTCGGGCAAGATTGCCGGAGGCTTGCCCACCACCATGGCCCGTTCGACGGCGTTTTCCAGCTCGCGCACATTCCCGGGCCAGTTATAACGCACAATCACATCCATCGCCTCTGGGGAGATGGAGGCAATCGGCTTGGCCATGGCATGCGCATATTTCCTCACGAAGTAATTGACCAGCAGCGGGATGTCCGATTTCCGTTCCCGCAGGGGAGGGACAAAGATGGTAAAGACGTTCAGTCGGTAGTAGAGATCCTCCCGGAAGGTGTTTTCCTGCACCGCCTTCTCGAGATCTTTATTCGTGGCGCAGATGATACGGAAGTCGACCTTGATGACTTCGTTGCCGCCTACGCGGGTGAACTGCTTCGTCTCGAGCACTCTCAGGAGATCCATCTGCGTCTTCATGCCTATGTTGCCGATCTCGTCCAGGAAGAAGGTCCCCTGATCGGCAAGCTCAATCTTTCCCTTGCGCCGGTATTGGGCACCGGTGAAAGCTCCCCGCTCGTGACCGAAGAGCTCACTTTCGAGCACTCCGTCCGGCATGGCGCCGCAGTTGACGGTCACGATCGGGAAATAACGGCGCTCGCTGTTGCTGTGGATGGCTCGTGCAATCAACTCTTTGCCTGTGCCGCTCTCACCACGGATCATGACCGTGGTGTCCGTCTTGGCAACGGTCTCGATGAGTTCGAACACCTTCTGCATTGCCGGCGATTCGCCGATGATTTCGTCAAGCTTCGGGAACTCGGATATCTGCTCTTTGAGCTTGATGTTCTCCTGCAGAAGCGCGCGCTGCTTCACGGCATTCCGGATCAGATGAGACAGGTAGTCCGGGTCGACCGGCTTGGTCACGTAGTCGAAGGCCCCGGCTTTGAGCGCCTGCACAGCAGTGTCGACAGACGCGTGGGCAGTGATGAAAATAATGGGCGCCATCGGATCGATTTCCCGGATCCGTCCCTGGAGCTCCATGCCGTCTATTCCCGGCATTTTAATGTCGAGGAGGATGATGTCCCAGCGTTGCGCCTGAAGCTGACGGATTGCCGCCGGGGCATCTTCGGCGGATCCGACGGTGAAACCGTCTTCGAGAAACCACTTGGACAGTGATTCCCTTACGACCTTCTCGTCGTCAACAATGAGTATGGATGTGCGAGTGTTCATAGGACCCCTAAACCCTAAATCGCTAGACCCGATGAATGCTTACCAAATCGCGCCCTTGGCCCCGACCCCGGATCGATGCATGGCCGCAGGAGGGAATGTAAGCGCAAAACTCGTTCCCCTGCCCGGCTCAGATTGCACCGAGACCGTCCCCTCGTGACGCTCCAGAATACCGTAAACGACCGACAAACCCAAGCCGACCCCTTTTCCTTCTTTCTTGGTCGTGAAGAACGGCTCAAACAGATGGGGAAGATCTTCGGCGGCGATTCCTGCACCCGTGTCCGCTATTTCCATGCGGATGCCGCCTGAGGCATCCTCGCCGACGGTGAGCTTGAGATCGCCTCCTTGCGGCATGGCTTCCGCGGCGTTGACAAACAGCGCGACCAGAGCTTGCTCGATCTGGTTCTCGTCGCATAGGAGCGTGGCGTCCGGATCGGCGATCTCGGCACGAAAGGAAACGTTGGAGATCTTGAAGTGGTGCTGCATCAGGCGGACCGCCTTGTCCACGATGGTCGCAACCGGAACCATGCCGAACTCGCCAACCTGGCGTTTGGAGAACAAGAGCATGTTTTTTACGATGTTGCCGCACCGCTGAACTTCGCTGATGATCAGTTCCAGGTCCTCCAAGGCCGCAGTAGTTGCCGGTGTCGCCTCTGCTTTTTTCAGCCTCCTCGAGATCAGCTTGGTGTAATTCAGGATCCCTTCCAGCGGATTGTTCAGTTCGTGAGCCACCGTGGCAGACAGTTTGCCGAGCGATGCCATCTTTTCGATCTGGAGGATCTGGTCGTGGATCCGCTTCAGTTCCGCGGTTTTTTCTTCAACCCGTTTCTCGAGAGTTTGCGACCAAAGCCGGTTTTCCTGTTGGGCTTTCTGCAGGCTTTGCGTCATTTCGTTGAAGGCGAGCGCCAGGGCGCCGATTTCATCCTTCGAGGCAAGCGGAATACGGAAGTCCAGATTTCCCATCGAAATCTGCCGCGTGCCTTCGCGCAACCTCTTCACCGGACGGTGCACCGTCGCGAACAGGTAGAGGCCGGAGGCAATCATTACGATTGCCGTGCCGATGACAGCGTACAGCGCAAACCGTTGGCGGGCCTCCTTGATGTCGGCATCCACCTTTTCGAGAGACATGCGCACATCCAGCACCCCCAATACGGTCTTATCCGAGGGATGCGCGTGGCATGAGCCGTTGGAGCAGGCAGGCTCATTCCGGATTGGATTGATGAGGCCCAGGGCGCGATGTTGTTGGGTTGCGGGGGAAAAATACCGGAACCGGTCTTTGGTCGGGACCGACTGCAAAGGCGTGCCGCTGGCGTGGCAGACCGTGCATTGCTCCTCCTTCGTATCCACACGGGTGCCTTCCTCGGCCTTGTTTGTGGAAAATATGATCACGCCGACCTTGTTATAAATCCGGATTCCCTCAACCCCGGGTTCCTCGCCGATTGTTTTCATGATCTCGTAGGCGTCCGAGTTGCGTCCCAGCAACATGCTGTAGCGGGTGGATTTCTTTATGATGTCGCTAATCCTTGTGGCACTGTCGAGGACTTGGGCCATCATCTGGTCGGTGTGGAAGATTACAGCGATGTAAGTGTAGAGGCTGAAAAGGACAATTAGAAGCAGGAAGGATCCGATCAGTGCCCGGACGGTCAACGTCTGAAGAGATGGCATACGCAGACGGATCCTATCACGAATTACGCCTAACCCGCCTTATTCATGAACGTCGTTCGCTAAAGTTGTGGAATGCACGGCCCGAAAGGGGCTGCCACGCCACCGCACGGGAGGCCGGTAATGAGGCTTACTGACTCAGGTTCGGAGGACTGGAGAGCTCAGGACCCGGCATTTACCTCTTTTTTGTCCAGCCAAAATGCTGGCGCAGCAAAGCAATATAGAGGATCGGGCCAAGGATATCGGCGAAATTCTGCAGCTGCTCGCCGCCATCGGCAAGGGTGATCCCTATCGGCGGGCGCCTGCCCCGCATTGCGCCCGAGAGCGAAGCAAGGAACCGGGTGCGATCCGTTGAATATTTCGGACGGATGTCGACCGCTGTTAGCAGTCCTGCTGCTTCGGCCTCAGCGTCCTCGGACTCAATCTCGCAAAGCCAACCATCATCTAACGGTTGCAGACTGAGCAAATGCGGCTTATCAATGAGATCGTGATTTATGGATTGGACTACACCGTCCAGGGGAGATTCGAGCGCCAGGGTACCTCCATCCATGACGACCCAGATGCATGCCTGGCCTTTGCAGAGGCGCTGGTGCAGCGAAGGAAAAACGATCCCCTTCACTGCCAGAAGTGTCTGCGCGAGGCCCGACTCCAGGCCCAGCCGGACCTTGCCCGAAGCCGTCTTGCGCGCCCACCAGTGGTTGTGGCTGTATTGAAAACCCTCCTCCGGGATATCCTGCACTACGCGCCGCGCAATGTGGTTGTTTTCGCCTTCCTCAACCGCCGGGGATTCGGGGACGCGCCTGTGCATCATCGCATCAATCGTGCAATGATCGCAGTCGAGCATTCGGTTGCACAGCTGATAGGACAGAATCCCTGCCGTCATCCAAATGCAGAGCTGCTCGTCCGGGGGAATGAGAAAACATCTCTTAATGGCAGTCATAAAAGCACCTGTTCCACCCTGCGGGCACAATGTACCTCGAGGATGAGTTTGTCGGATTTCAAGCCACCCACTCGGGTTTCCCTGCAAATGCAAGAAAGATCTGTGCCAAAGTGATAGGGTAGTATGAAGAATAATAAGTTATTGTATATCAATGACTTATAAAAACACTAACCAGATTATCCAAAATGTCGATCACCCCTGACTGTTGATTTAATCAACAGTCTCAACTGAAGCGAGAGGATCTTGGAGTTA
>CAYGWQ010000036.1:0-25968 GCA_964353465.1 uncultured Acidobacteriota bacterium
CGGATTTGTGTCCTAACCGGGGGCTTGCGCCCCCGGCTATTATCTGCCGCCGCTCCGCGGCTGTTTCAGCAATGAACCATTGCGGTGGAGTTGCTGCGAGGAGGGAGTTCTGAGACAATCTCGCCGGACGGGGCTTGGGGTGCCGCTTCAACGAGCGCCGTCTGGCAGCCGGCGCCCATTGCAGAGTGCGGTCGGGAGCAGCCAAAAAATAATCACGAAAGACACGAAAAGCCGCAGCCGGCAATCGATCGAGACCCGGTTCTTCCGATTACCCCACGAGGGGGCCTAACGGATTTCGCATCCAGAGAGGGTAATGCATTCATCCTATTTTTTAATGTCCCGGGGGATGGGGTGCCCGGAGGGGGCGGGACTCGAAATCTGTTCCACCAGGATCTTCCCCGTCAGGATGTAGTCCAGCGTATCGGTGAGCTGCTGCTCGCCCTGGGCGGCCAAAACCAGTCCTCCCGCCTGCTTGACAGGTTCGAACACCTCGGCCCCCAGATCGAAGGCAATGAAATAGATCCCGGCGCGGTTTCCTTCGGGTTCCTGGGCAATAACCTGGGCTACGTCGCCGGGCATATAGCCCCGGTTGTTCTCACCATCGGTAATTACCAGCATGTGACGATGCGAAAAACCCGTGGCATCCAGATCACGCTTGGCGGTGATCATGGCATCTCCGATGGGCGTAGCGCCATCGGCCATGACCGCAGCCAGGGCGCGATGAGCGGCGGGAAGATCGGGCGGGCCGAGCATCAGGAGCTGCCGGCAGGAAGGCTGGTTTGGTCGCGAACTGAATTCGTAGATCCCGACCAGAATCTTCTTATCGGGATTTTTCTGGGCAAAGGCGCTGAATTGCTGGAGCAATCTCAGCAGGGCCATCGTGGCTACCTGGATCTTGGGCTTGAGATTCTTGTCCGCCCCCTGAACTTCTTCTTTCATGCTCCCGGTAGTATCCAGGAGGATGGCGGCCGCGATGCCTTCCTGGGGCGCCACAGCCATGTCGGAATGCAGCAGCTTCCTGATGGCCTCAGGGTTGCCGGATTTGTTAAATTCAGGCTGCGGCGACTGCGAGGAACTGCAGGCTCCGGCAAAAAAGATCAAAGCAAGGGCGGCTCCCGCCAAGGCGCCCTGGAAACATCTGGTATTCATCTCCCTACCCCCTTCATAGAGAAAAGGGGACATTCCGCTTTTCCAGTTCGCTATAGTCTTTTGAGTTCCAGGCCGGGAAAAGCGGAATGTCCCCTTTTCTCCGCGCTTACTTCTGTTCCGGTGGGAAGACGCTGATCTCGACTCGGCGATTCAGAGCCTGGTTATTGGGATCCCCGGGATCCGCGGGCACATCCCATCCTTTGCCCTGAACGGTAAATTTGTTGGGATCGAATTTGAACTTGTCGATCAGGGCGCGCTTGATGGCTTCGGCCCGCTCCCGGCTGAGCTGCAGCACGGCATCCACAGGGATGTTGCGGCCTTTCATGCTGGAATCCGCATGCCCCTCGATGAGGATGACCGCACGTGCAAACTGGCCTGCCAGCCGGGCCACCCTGTCGAGCGTCGCATCCACATTCGGGTCATACAGCTTGCCCTGGATGACGTTGCTGTATTCGTCGCGCGCCGGTTCATAGGGATTGGCGGAATTGGGGAAGAAATTGATCCGGATCGTCTGGGTCAGGATCGGGGCCTCCGCCTGGGTCTTGCGGAAGCTGGACGGGGTGAACGTTGCGACGCTCTCATCCTTCTGGTGGGCAAAGGTCCCCTTCTTCTTGAGCGTCTCGATAAAGGAGAAGTCCATTACCTGGTCGAAGGGCACGGGCGCATCGATGCGCCCTAGTTCGCGGTACACGTAGCTGGCGCCCTTCCAGGTGCGCTCGAAGTTGGTCGGGTTGGAAGAGTTGATAAAGAACTGCCGGTTTTCCTCGAAGTTGGTCGAGTGGAAATCGTTACGCATTCCCATGATGTCTTCGGGCTTCATGCCGAACGCATCGGCCATCCACTTGCAGGCCTGTTCCGGCTTGTCCTTGATGATGTCCATCCCCTCAAAGATGCCGGCGACCAGCCCTTCGACGATTTCAGGGTGGTCGCGCACAAAATCGGCCCGGACTGCATAGACGTCGGCGATGAGCTTGTTGGCATCCTGCGTGCTAGACAGGATGCGGGTTCCTGCGACGCGCTCCGGGATGTTGTAGATGTCCGGCGCCCAGGAGACGCAGGCATCGACTTTCTTGTCGGCAACAAAGGCGGCGGCAGCCTCGAATGCGGTGGCGGTGAATTTGGGGTGGACATCCTTCGGGCTCATCCCGGCAGAGAGCAGCAGCGAAGTCAGGTAGTACTCGCTCGGCGAGTTCTGCGCCAGCGTGATGGTCTTGCCGCGCAGGTCCGCCACCGACTTGATCGTGCTGCGCACGACGATGCCGTCGCCGCCGTTGGACCAGTCGATCTGCTGCACGACGCGCGGAGCGGTGCGGGAATCTTTCACCAGCTCAGGCGCCATCAGCACGATCATGTCTGCTGTTCCCCACAGGGCGTGCACCTTGCCTGCGGCAAAAGCATCCCGCGCGGCAACCGGATCATCCATCAGGTCCATCTGGACGCGGAATCCGTATTTCTTGGCGAAGATGCTGTCGGCATTGGGCTTGGTGCCTCCGTTGGCGGCGATGACCGGCAGCCATCCGGCCCAGACGTTGTAGGTAAAATGCAGGATCTTTTCATTCGGATCCCACACATACTGGCTGACGCCCTTGACGGGCGGCAACCGGTCGGCAGGAACATATTTGTATTCCTTGACGGTGGTCACGCCGCTGGTGTCCGGAGCCTCGGTTTCCGGCGCCTGCGAAAACAGGCCGCCGCCCGGCTTACCGCCGACACCCTGGCGCATCACGAGCCATACGCCGACGCCGACCAGGGCGAGGATGAGGACGATCGAGATAATCTTACCCAAAGGGGTTAAGCGAGCACCTTGATCAGCCATACATTTTCTCCTTTTATTATCCAGTTTCTGTCGCGAAATTCGCTCGGCCCTTTGGCCCAGCCCCGCAGGGGCGTCAAGATAATAGTCCCGGGCACAAGCCCGGGGTTAGGCCGGAAAGCGTCGCGGAGCCCTGGAAGGGCGACAGAATAAGGTTGCGAACCAATGACTTTCACCCCTGCCGGGGCTCCATAAATACAATATCCTATGCGGGGGCTCGCGCCCCCGGCTACCATCTTTCCGCCCCTCCGGGGCTCGACCGGCGCATTCTGCAACCGAATTTCGCGACAGAAACTATCTAACGTACCAAACACTCATAAGGCGGGCAGAGCCATTTGCGTCAGGACTCCGATGATCCGGTGCCCTGTGCCGGTCCGATTTCCTTGGCGGCCGCGGGAGCTTCCGATGCCGCGGGCGCCTGGATCCCCTGGCTGGCCAGAAACTCCGCAAGCGCTGCCTGCTCGAGCGCTTTGCTTTCGCTCTCCTTCTCCCGGACCATATCCATGTCGACCATGTCCTTGGCGACGCGCGCCTTGCCTGCCGAGAATTCCAATCGCTTCGCAAGGATCTCGTCGACGGTTCTCATCGTGTCGCCCAGGTCGCCCACCCTGAAGGCGGCACTGCCCAGGGCCGCAGCGGCTTCCGCCTGTGCCTCCTTGATCTTTACCTGCGAGAGTTGCTTTTCCAGGCCGCGCAGCTTGTTTTCAAACTCCTTTTGGACGATTTTTGCCTGGCGCAGATTCCCCTGGTATGCGTCCTCGGTCTCGGCCAATTCCTTGGTATCTGTGGAAAGGTCAGCCTTCAATTCCTGAAGTTCGCGCGCCAGGCTGCCGGCCAGTTCCATGTTCCCCGCCTGGTGGTTGGCCAGAATGCGGCGCTCGAGATCCTGTGCACGCGCCGTCTTTCCCTTGATCTGGGATTTCAGCCGCTCGGCCACCCCGGCCATGCGGGCGAGGGCAAGGTTGTACTGCGCCATCTTATCGCGGAACTCCTGGCGCGCGGCTTCCATTAGCGCTTCGGGATTACGCGCCTCGATGCCGCTGATAAACAGTCCCAGAAAGCCACGGAACAGCCTGCCGATTCGTGAAAAAAATGCCATGATGCTTCTCCCTTCGCCTATCGGAGACATCCGCTACGGTCGCGGATCCTGCTGACGCGCAGAAAACACAAGCCGATCTACTATTGTAATGCAAAACCGATGCGAACCAAGGACCAATCGAGCGTCGTCATTTGACCTCATCGTCGGTGGTGATGACCGGCCGATCCGTGAGATATTCCACCGCCGCGGCGAGCTCGCGTTCGTAGGCGCGCTTGCGGCGTCGCCAGGAGCGCAGATTCTCCTGCTCGACCTGCAGGCGCTCTGCCAGCCCGGCGCGTTCGCTCTGGAGGACCTGGATCCGGGCATCCAGTTCGGCGATTCTGCGCTCTGCGGTCGCCATGTGACCTTTGGTCTTACTGCACACAAAAGACTCAAACGCATCCAGGGCCTGATCCTGCGCCACCGCTTCCTTGACAAGATCCTCCGCCGAAACGTGGGCGGAATGCAATGTGTCTAAAAGGGCGAGCTGGACGGCGGCACGCTCTGGTCGCTGAAAGGGCTCCGTGAGCAGGAGCGCCTTCAGTTTGGCAACCGTCCATCCGTGTTCGGGAACGCGCACCCCCGCCGCCTCGAAGATTTTTTCAAACGGCAGCGACAGCTCCGCCGGCAGCTCCGCGAGGGCGTGCACCTCCTCCGAGTGAACCTGCGACCTCAGTTCGTCCAGGGTCACGGTTCGGGTCACCACCTTTCCCGGCTCGCCTGCGTCCGTTCTCGAAGGCGCTTCCAGGATACCCAGCCGCCCCCCTACGGTCTGCAACAGATCCAGAAGACTCATGGCCTAAACAAACCTCCGCAGCTCATCGATGCGCATCTCCAGTTCTTCCGGCGTCTGACGGCGGAACCGGTCCGGAAGGAACCGGGTATCCGTGCACTCTTTCACGGCGACCAGGTCCATGTACTCGAGTTTGCGCGTATACGCGTTGGGCCGGACTTCACTCAGGACTTGGGCGAGGATCTCCTTCAGCGGGGGGCCGGGCTCGGGTGCCAAAGCGTGCACACGTAGGGCCCGCACGAGTATCCCCTCGATTTCATTGCCGCCCAGCACCAGGCCCTCGGGGATCGGAGGCAGGTCAGTGTCCTCCAGGGGCACCTTCAGCTTGTGCGCGATTGCCATCAGCAGATCATGCATCTCGGCAGGCGTCTGGGGCGGAAAGAGCGGTATGTGCACGTCGAGCCGGCCCTGGCGTTTCAGGTCTACTTCGAGGAGATCCGGCCGGGAGGTGGCGAAGACCCAGATGATACGGCCCCGGTTGCGCGTTTCGGACATCTCCTTGGCCAGCATGGCATAGACGCGCCCCGACAGTCCGCCGTCGGAGTCCCCCCCTTCCCGTTTGCCAGCGGCCTGGTCCGCCTCATCCACGAAGACCACGACCTGTCCGAGGGCGTGCAGCACGGAGAAGATCTTCTCGAGATTCGATTCGGTTGCGCCCACCCATCGGTCGCGGAAGTTTTTAAAGACGACGCAGGGGAGCCCGAGTTCGCCGGCCCAGCATTGAATCAGAAAGGTCTTGCCCGTGCCGATGCGCCCGGTGATGAGATAGCCCATGGGCAGGGCATGCAGAATGCCGCGCCGCAACAGCTGCGTGTCTTCCCGCAACCATGCCTTGACGGCATCGTGGCCGGCAAGGTTGTCCAGGGTGAAGGGCGATTCCAGAAACTCGAGCAGGCCCTGGCACTCGCGTTCGATCATCTCCTTTTTCGTCGAAGTCAGCCACTGAGGCGTGATCCGGCGGCCGTTCTTGACTGCCAGAGACAGGAGCGTGCGCGCGCCGATGCGGCTCAAGCCGGTCAAGCGCCGGCCCAGCACTTCGATCGGCACTTCGGAGTTCGCCGGGAGCTCGGGGAGCGAGGTATCGATCAGCGCGGAGACATACGCCGCCATCTCCTCCTCGGTCGGGAGCGGGATGCGCAGCGCCGCCGCGTGCGGATTCTCCACTACCAGTTCATTGAGGTCGTGCAGCCCTTCCGTAAGCAGCACGGTGACGATGTTCGATTGCAGGATGGCCGGATCATTGGCCCACCCCAGGACCTTGACCACATTAGCGCTAAAGGCGCCCCCCAGTTGGATCGCATCGCCGCGCGGCACCACAAATTCCGAGAAATCGATGATCACGGCGATCTTGTGTGCGGAGCCTTCCCGGCCGCGCAGCGCCTGCAGATTCAGGGTGCGCAGGAGATAGCGGTCGATCAGCTCCATGGCGATCCCCGGCTCGCGCGTCTGAGCGATCGATATCCCCTGATCGCCGAGCGCCTGCTTGAGCCACTCCCCCCAGTCGTCGCCGCCGCGCGTGGCGCGGATTCCTTTGCCGCGGTCATATTGCAGGACGATGTCATAGGTCACAAACATGACTTCATCGAGGAAGGATTTCAGGGGGAGCAGGCGGCGCTTCGGCGGGACGCCGGCGGGCACGAGATCGAAGATGTTGCCGTGGAGGATGAACTGGGCGACCGATCCCGACTTGAAGAGATCGCGCATCTCCTGGGCCCAGGCCGGCAAATCAGAGCTCATAACCCACCTCGATAGATAAATGACGAATGATCAATGCGCAGGGTTCACTCGTCGTGTTTCATGGACTACTGCTTAACGGCCGTCTTCATGCTGAGGGGCGGCGGCTCCGACAGCAGGTCCTCCGCGGCGCCATAGATCTTCTGCTGCTCCTGGATCCACTGGTTCGTGCCGTCGAGGGATGCCGTAATCTGGTCGATGCGCGTCGACAAAAGCTGGGGATCGGTGCTAAGTATCGCCTGCTCACGGATGAGCTCTACCTGTTCCTGGAGCCGCATCATCTCGGCGTCAAGAAAGGCGAGCTTGTCGTGCGCTTCACTCCGCTTCTGCAAGCGTTGCTTGAGGATCTCGATCTGTCCCATAAGGCTCCGCCGCAGTTCTTCGCTCACGGTGCTCTCTGAGACGTGAGTTTCGAGCTTGCGAATGCGATCCTCGAGCTGACTGCCTTCATCCACGGAGCTGGTCGACTCGCGCACGATCCGGTCGATTGCCTGCCGGGTCAGGAGCAGGCGCAGATACAGCCACAGGAGGCGTCCCAGACCTTCCCCCTGAGCTTCCAGACCGGACGGCACGACAGCAGCACGCTGCTGTTGTTCCAGGATGGAGCTGCAGCGTGACTCGAGCGTGCGGTAGCGGCGTTGGGCTTCCGTGCCGAGCTGCTGTACAAGTTCTTCCATCCGCTTCTGCCATTGCCGCCTGGACTCCCACTGCTGCAGGGCGGCAACGTTCCGCTGGAAACGCTCGTTGCTCGCCAGTATACCCAGATAGGCCAGCTCGATCCCGAAGCCCATAATCCAGAAACCCGGGTTGAGGAGTCCCAGAAGCCCGAAGGTCGCCAGGCCCACCCAGTTCGGAGGCACAAACATGCCGATCGGACGGGCGCTGAAGGCTGCACGCAAATAATCTCGTAAGCCGGGTTTCATGGCCGCGCCTGCTTTTCGGATAGGTTCGCCCGGTAGTTTGCCGCCACCACCTGACCTTCGGACACGCGCCGGAAGGCTTCCGTCACCACCATAACGGCGTCCTTGAACTCGGAGCGCTCCTGCGCCGCGAGCGGGGAGATGCCGACAGATCTGGGGATCGGATCCCGAATATCATAAGCGATCTGGCCCGGCGACTGGGTAAAAATCCATACCCGCTCCCCCAGGTACACCGCCTCGCTCACGCTGTGGGTGACGCAGAAAATCGCCGGATGGGTGCGGTTCCACAGCTCCACCAGCAGTTCCTGCATCTCCAACCGGGTCGGTTCATCGAGCGCCGAGAAGGGCTCGTCCATCAGGAGCATCTGCGGCTCCATCACCAAAGACCGGGCGATTGCGACCCGCTGCTGCTGCCCCCCGGAAAGCTGGTGCGGATACTTGTCCTTGTGGGCGGTTAATCCGACCTGGTGCACGAGGTCCTCGGCCCGGGATCTTCGGGCGCCGGCATCCAGACCGAGCACGTGCTTGTTTATCTCCAGCCCGAACATCACGTTCTGCAGAACGGTCAAATGGGGGAAGGAGCTGTATTGCTGAAAGATCATGCCCCGGTCCCGGCCCGGGCCCGCGACCGGGGATCCTTTGACCAGGATTTCACCCGAGACGGGGCGAAGGAATCCGGCAATGAGATTGAGAAGTGTGCTTTTGCCGCAACCGGAAGGTCCGATCATGGTGATGAATTCACCATGCTTCGGCGCATCGGGTATGGAGAAAGACACATCCTTTAGTGCCAGGAAAGAGCCGAAACGCATGGTCACGTTCCGGACTTCCACAATCGGGGCGGAGATAGCAGGGGAGGGCGAGGGGGTGGTCAAGTGCGACTCCGTCGATATGGGAATAGGACATCGGCAAGATACTTCCAGACCAGATCGGCGATCCAGGCGATCAGGGTGATGATGACGATCACCAGGTAGACACGCCCCGACAAGGCGCGCCGCCGCGCCGTATCGATAAGGTCGCCCAGACCGCCGGTCTTGACCACAACCTCCGCGAGCACGAGGTACGTCCATCCGACCCCGAAGGCCAGGCGCATGGCATGCCAGATGTCGGGGAGGGCTACCGGCACCAGCACGCGCCGGATGATCTGCCATCGGGTTGCCCCCAGGGTCTGGGCCGTACGCAGGCAGACGTCAGGCACGGAATCCACGGCTTTGATGATATTCGGCGTCAGGAAAATGCCGAACGCCATTGCCAGGAATACTACCTTCTGGCTCTCGTCCAGCCCGAACCACGACATGGTGAGCGGCACGAGGGTTGCGATCGGGATATAGCCTCCGGCGGTCAAGACCGGATCAAAGAGAGCACGAACGCTGCCGAACGAGCCCATAAGGATGCCGAGAGGCATCACAATCGCCAGAGCGAGCAGGAAACCGAGGCCCACGCGCCGCACGCTGATCCAGATGTGGGTGAACAGCGTGCGATTTTCGCTGTCGCTCGTCGTCACCAGCTCATTCAGGCTTGCGACCACTTCGGGTGGACTCGGCAGGATGGTGGGGCCAAGCATGCGCTCCTCGGGAATGCCCCGCGTAATCACCGTCCATGCGATGAGAAGCACTGCCACCGGCAGCAACCCGAGAACGAGCGCGGCGCCGCGCGGCGCGCGCCCGCGTATCTCTGCAAACCATTTCGGGATCATGAGCATGACATTATGCAATCTATGCGCCGGGAGTCAACTGTGCAGATCATGGAATCCGCAAAGATGCAGGTCCCCGAGGAGGTCCTTCAACCTTGTGCGGATTCCTGAGTCCGGGCGGTTTTCGTGGCGAATGGGCTGCTTTGCCCTTTGCCCATTCTGACAGCTTGATGGGGGCTATTCTCTTGCCGCCCCTACAGGGCTGGGCTGGCGGAACGGCTCCGGTCGAGCCAGGAGTAGAGGGTGGGGAGCACCAGGAGCGTGGCCAGTGTGGACGTGAACAGGCCGCCGATCACAACGATTGCCAGGGGCCTCTGTACTTCCGAGCCGGGTCCGGTGGCAAACATCAGGGGGATGAGACTGAAAACCGTAATGGAAGCCGTCATCAATATCGGGCGGAGCCGCTGCGCACAAGCGCTGCGCACGGCATCACGCACGCTGCGGCCTTCCCCGCGCAGCTGAAGAATGCACGAAACCAGCACCAGTCCGTTCAGTACCGCAACGCCGAGCAGGGTGATGAATCCCACCGAGGCAGGAACCGACAAGTACATCCCGGAGAGCCAGAGCAACAGTGCTCCGCCCATGAGCGCAAATGGCAGGTTGAGAAAGACCAGGAAGGAGAGCCACGCCGATTTGAATGTCATGAAGAGCAGCACCAGCACCAGGAGGACTACCGCCGGCGTGATGATCATGAGGCGGCGCATAGCGCGCTGCTGGTTCTCAAACTGGCCGCCCCAGGCAATCGAATACCCGACCGGCAGCTCGATTTGACTGCGGATGTTGCGCTGGGCCTCGTCGACGAACGTTCCGATGTCCCGCCCGACGATATTCAACTCGATACCCATGAATCTCATGCCGTTATCCCGGCTGATCTGCACCGGCCCTTCCTGAAGGGAAATGTCTGCCAGCTGGCTCAGGGGAATGCCGATGCCGTCGCTGGTGCCCACCAGGACGTTCGCCAGCTTTTCGATCGAATTGCGCTGCGCTTCAGGAAAACGCACCGTGAGATCGAAGGAGCGGTTGCCTTCAAACACCTGCGTGGCCGCTTTGCCTCCGATGGCGATTTCGACAATAGCGAGCACCTCCCGGACGTTCATGCCATAGCGGGCGATTTTACCCCGGTCCACGCGAACGCCGATATAGGGCTGCCCCGACACTTTTTCCACAGCCATGTCCGCACAGCCGGGGATACCCTGCAGTACGTGAGCGATTTCATCGGTCTTGGCTTTCAATACCTCGACGTCATCGCCGAATAGCTTCAGGATCAGCTGTGCCCTTGTGCCGGCCACGAGTTCATCGATGCGGCATTGGATCGGCTGGCTGAAGCTGATCGTCAGGCCGGGGATGTCGGCCAGAGCTTCGCGCATTTTTTCGGCGAGTTCCTCCCGGGACCGCGCGGTCTGCCACTGCTCTCTGGGCCGCAGCATGCCGACGAAACCGGTCTTGTCGACTCCCCTGGCCTCCAGGGGAACTCCTGTCTGTCCGGTACGGGAAACGAGGGTCTTCATCTCGGGGAATTTCATGATGCGCTGTTCGACGATGCCGGTAATTTCCATGGCTTTGTCCAGCGAAACGCCGGGGATCAGCTGGAAATCCATGTCAAAGGCGCCTTCGTCCATTATGGGGATGAACTCCGTTCCTAAGCGGGGGATAACGAGAACGGCGGCAAGGATCAAGGCCGCGGTTGCCGGCACAATCAGGACCGGCACGCGCAGCCCAACATCCAGGGCCCAGAGATAGAGCCTCCGGAGCAACTCGAGGGGTGTGTTCTTTTTCTCAGCGCCGGGTTTGAGAAGGTAGGCGCAGAGCACGGGCGTTATAAAGACGGAAAGGAACAGGGAGGCAAAGAGTGCAATGGCTACGGTAATCGCCAGCGGAGAGAACATCTTTCCTTCCATTCCCTCAAGCGTGATGATCGGGATGAAAGTAAGGGCGATGATCAACTCGCCGAAGATGCTCGGGCGGCGCACTTCCATCACAGCCCGGAGCACAGTCTGCAGTTTCTTGGAAGGGTCCCGGAGCGCGCCCATGTGGCGCTGCACATTCTCCACCTGAATAATGGTGGCGTCGATGATCATGCCGATGGAGATCGCCAAGCCCCCCAAGGACATCAGGTTGGCGCTGAGACCGGCCTGCTTCATGACGATGAAAGTAAGGAGGATCGCCAACGGAAGTGCCAGGATGACAATGACAGCGCCGCGGAGGTTCCGCAGGAGAAGGTAGAGCACGATGATTACCAGCAGCGATCCTTCTGCCAGAGTGCGCAGGATGGTCCGTATGCTCTGTTCGACGATCTCGGAGCGGTTGTAGTACGGTTCCAGCCTGTAGCCGGGCGGCAGCAGGTTGCTGCTGTTGATTTCCTGTACCCGCGCCTCGACGCGACGGACCACCTCGAGGCTGTTCTCTCCCTTGAGCATCATCACGATGCCCCCGACCACCTCTCCGCGGCCGTCTTTTTGTGCCGCTCCCTGTCGCGGCGCGTAGCCGGTCCTGACCTCAGCGACGTCCTTCACATAGATCGGAAGGCCGTGGAGCGACTTGACTACGATACTGCCGATGTCCGACAGCACACCCACCAATCCGATCCCGCGGATGATGTATTGCTCCGAAGACCGGTTGATGAAGCTGCCGCCCACGTTTTCATTGTTGTTCCTGATCGCTTCAAAAACGTCACCGATGGAGAGCTTGTATTTCAGCAGCTTTTCGGGATCCGGGATCACCTGGAACTCTTTGAGGTAACCGCCGAACGAATTGACTTCGTTGACCCCCGGCTCGCTTTTGAGCTGCGGCGCCACGACCCAGTCCTGGAGAGCGCGGAGCTCGGTAAAATAGCTGATTTTTTCAGCGGGATCTGCGGGGACATCCCCTTCGATCGTATATTGATAGATTTCTCCCATTGCGGTGGCGATCGGGCCCATTTCGGTGCGCACGCCTTCGGGAAGGCTGCTCTCGGTGGCGGCCAGACGTTCGTGCACCAGCTGTCGGGCGAAGTAGATGTCGGTGTCATCATGAAAAACCAGGGTGATGACCGCCAATCCGTACTTGGTCACGGAGCGCATGGTGACCAGGCCAGGCAGGCCGCGCATAGCGGTTTCCACGGGGTAGGTGACGAACCGCTCAATCTCCAGAGGCGAAAGCCCCGGCGCGCCGCACAGAACTTCGACCTGGATGTTGGTTACATCAGGAAAGGCATCGATCGGGGTGTTTCGGATCGAGTACGCGCCTATGCCGAGAATCAGCAGCACCAGCATGAGCACCAGCACGCGGTTGCGCAGCGCGCCTCCCATCAGTTGTTCAACCATGCATTCCCTCCGCTTCAGCATGCGGCCGGCTGCGCCGGCTCACTTTTCCGCCTCCGGTTTTCCCAGTTCCGACTTCAGCGTGAACGCCCCCTTGGTCACATATGCTTGTCCGGCGGCAAGTCCCCGGGTGATTTCCGTTGAAGTGCCGTCGGTGCGGCCTGTACTCACAGCCTGGATGCGGAATTTGTCGCCTTCCTTGAGAAACAGGGAGGTCTTCCCTCCGACCAAGATGAGCGCTTCATTCGGGACGAGCACCGGAATCCTGATGTCATCGACGGCGATGCGGCCCGTAACAAACAGTCCAGGGCGCCATATGCCGGTGGCATTGGGGATGACAACTCGTGCGTGGATGGTGCGGTTGGTTTCCTGGGCGATCGGCTCCAGAAAGGAAATCCGCCCCTCCACGGTCGCAGCCATATTGCCCGCACCGATCCTGGCGATCTGGCCTGTCTGGATCAGGGCAAGATCCATCTGATTCACGTCGAGATTCGCCCACACGGTGCTCAGGTCGGCAATCACGAAGGCATTGGAATCTTCGCGAAGCACCTCCCCGAGGCTGACATGCTTTTCGATGATGGTCGCATCAAACGGCGCGATCATCTCATAGAAAATGGCAGCAGTTTCCGGACGATTGGACAGTCTGGCGATATAGTCATCCGAAAAACCGAGCGCGCGCAGCTTCTGCTCTGCGTTGTGCAGCGCTATCCCGGATTCCGCCAGCACGATCTTGGCCTGGATGAAGTCCTGTTCGGAGGAGATCTTCTTGCGCCAGAGCTGTTCTTCTCTGGCAAAGTTGCTCTGAGCCAGGTTGAGGCGCTCGCGGGCAGCGAGCAGGGCGGCCGTGCTGTCTGCCAGCTCTCGGCTCTCCAATACCGCCATGACTTCGCCGCGCCGGACGTTGTCGCCCAGGTTCTTACGGACTTCGCGCACGACCCCTTGAACCCGCGGTATCACATGGCCCACCCGGTCGGCATTCAGAGTCACCTCTCCCGGCAGGACTATCTCGACACGGAGCCTGCCGGGCCCGGCCACACCGGTTTCGACACCGAATTCCTTAACCTGGGCACTGGTCAGTGTAACTATGCCCTCAGGGCTCCCGGGTGCCTTCGCCGCGGACTCGGCAGCCGCAGGAGGAGCATCCGGCGGTGTTCCCGGAGGCGCTTCCCCCTGCTTACATCCCATGAAGGCGATCATCCAGGCGATGATTCCTGCCAGCGTGCACAGCTTTGCAATCGGCACTGCGTGTTTATGGTGCATATTTCGTCCCTTCCATTCTGCCGGGATCAGCAGGGATTTTCGGAGCATCACATCGGGAGAGGCGCTGAATCTCGATCGCCGCTTTCAGGCCGGAGGCCACGGCATCTATGGCCTTGCTTTCGAGTTCGGCGAGAGTTCGCTGGGCGTCGAGCACGTTCAGGAAGTCAAACTTGCCTAACCGGTAACCCTCTTCCACGGCAGCAGCCGCTTCGCGCGCGGCAGGCAAGGCGCTCTCGGTCAGCGTTTTCGACTCCAGCGTCGCAACTTCATAATCATGACGAGCCTGAATCAGGCCGGCGCGCAAGCGCAGCTCGATGGCCCGCTGTTGTGACCTGGTCTGGTCCAGGCGGATGCGCGCCTCCGCAATTGCGCCTTCTCTCTTGTCGAAGACCGTGAGCGGAATCGAGATTCCCGCCACCAGCACATTTGCCTGTTCCAGGCTCAGGCGCCGGAAACCGGCGCTGATGGTGAGGTCGGGCTTTCGGGCTGCCAGCTCCAGAGCCAGCACGGCGTTCTGGGAATCCATGGCAGCCGCAGCGAGCTTCAGCTCCGGATTGTTCGCCAGGCAGGAAGCCGCAAGTTCAAAGGAAACCGGTGGAATCTCGAAGGCAGCCTGAACCGCATCGATATCCTGGTGGGAGCCGCCCCAAAGGATTGCGAGCCTGTCCTTGGCCCCAACCAGAATCTGCAGACGCTTTTGCTCCTCCAGCAGGGCGGTGGTGAGCGCAACGCTCGCCCGGGTTTGTTCGATGGGTGCAACCTTTCCGGCGGCAACCCGCTCAACGACGATCGCGTGAGATTCCTGCGCCAACCGGCTCAGCTCCCGCTGATTCGCAGCCCGTTCCTGCTCGGTCAGAAGGTCGACGAACGCTTGCGAGGCCGCGGCGAGGAGCTCAGCCTTTTTGACTTCCATTTGACTCGCGGCCACGGCTACCTCCTTTTCTGCGGCGCTGACACGCAGGGCCCGTTTGCCGCCCAGCTCCATGCGCTGGCTGACCTGGAGAGTGCTCTCGGCATAGTGGAGCAGCCCCGAGCCGCCGAAGGTCGAGAGGTTCTCCGCCTCCGCCACGAATTCGGGATTCGGCTTCCGGCCGGCCTGAGAAACGCGGGCAGAAGCGGCCTTGATCTCCAATTCCGAGATCACAATCTCCGGATTGCGCTCGAAAACGCGCGCCAGTGCCTGCTCGAGCGTCATTGCGGCGGGTCCCTTCGCCGGCGTCTGGGGCTCCCTGGGCGGAGTTTGAGGGAACGCCGCGGAACATACGGGATTCCAACTCATGGAAACTAGGATCAGGAATAACGGCAGTGGGGATTTCATGACCTCTCCGGAATATGCAATCTGTGTCGAACAGGGCCACAAATCGGCGCTGCTCCTTGGATGGTTGCTGGGCAACAAAAGGTTCGGGCGCCGCGCGCACAAGGGCGGGGCGGGAGAAACGGCGGGGGATTTAAATCCGCAGGGAGAAAGTCAGGGGGCAGCTGCCGCCGGAGCAATCAGCCGGAGCTCGAGCCAGCTTGAAAATCGTGCCCGGAATCAGCGCTGAGGCGAGGCTCACGCCGCCCGGAGCGACATCGGCAGGAGCATCCATCGACGGTGATGGAAGCGATTTCAGGTCGGGGCTCCTTTGCGATACGGCATGGCTTTCCAGGGTAAGATCGACGCAAGGTTGCCCGGAGCGTGCCGCCCCAAAAGCAGCCGCAGCGAAATCGTGAAATAGGCAAGGCTTGCCGGCATCGCGCGAATCGCGGCAAGGATCCTGGCCCATCAGTTCGATGCGAGTGGTCCCGTCCTCGCGAATGCACTCAACGAGAAGAGGACAAACAACGAGGCCGTGCAAAAATGTCAGGCTGACCAGCAGGAGGGCGAGATAGTCGAGCGGGGCCCTCCACAGGCTACGTCCACGAACAACTGGATTCCTCACACAGCCACCTCCGCACCTATGTGCAGGCAAAAAATTAGTTTACCTTAAATAGGGTAGCGCCGTAAAGTCAAGCACAAGTCACGATAATAGAACCACAAAGACCTCAAAGACCACAAAGGAAGCCTGAACACACCCTCCAGAGGGATGGATGTCCAACCTGCCTTATCTATGAAGAAAGGATCGCAAAACATCTCAGGACATGGAAGAACGCGGACAAACAGGGACCAGCTTCCTGTACTGTTTTTCATTCGATTGCCAATGACGTTCACGAATAATGCGGGCTAAAGGCCTGACCTGTCGCCCGTTTTCGGTTACAATGGAAGATCTCTGCGATGATCAGTCCGGGCTGAGAGGATAGGGGGTGCATGTTCAGACGTCAGAAAACAGGATCGGTTCTTTGCACTTCCTGCGGCCAGCTGGTCGGTGTGCGTGATCCGGTCTGTTTGAACTGCGGGCGGCGAAATCCCGGGCTCTGGGGTTTCGGGCCGGTCCTGCGGGCGATGGGCCGCGACATGGGATTCACCACTCTTGTTGTGGCCAGTTGTGCCGTTCTATACGCCGCCACGCTGGTCAGAGATCCGCAGGGGATCAGGAGCGGCGGGCTCTTTTCCTTTCTTTCACCCAGCATGCGCAGCCTCTTTCAGTTCGGGGCTGCCGGCGCCGTGCCTGTGTTCGGCGAGGGGCGCTGGTGGACGGTGCTGAGTGCGTCATGGCTGCACGGAAGCCTGCTGCACATTTTCTTCAACATGCTTTGGGTGCGCCAGCTCGCCCCGCAGGTAGTCGAATTATACGGAGCTCCGCGCTCTGTGATTCTCTATACGGCTGCCGGAATCGCCGGTTTTTCATTAAGCAGCGGCGCCGGCCTGCTGCTCGGCGGCATCCCGTTCCTGGGCGGAGCCATGTTTACCATTGGCGCGTCCGCCTCCATTTTCGGGCTTTTGGGAGCGCTGGTCTATTATGGGCGCCGGGGCGGGAGCAGCCTGGTCAGCGGTCAGGCTACATCCCTGGCGGTTGTCCTGTTCATTTTCGGCTTCATCATGCCGAACATCGACAACTATGCCCACCTCGGCGGATTTCTGGGGGGCTATGGCATGGCAAAGTGGCTTGATCCGCTTCAACCGGAACGGATCGACCACATGGTTTGGGCGCTTCTCTGCCTCGCAGCTACCGTGCTGTCCATCCTTGTTTCTCTTCTGCTGTGAGCGGCAGGCATTCTCCACGAGCGGGCAGCATGCGCAATGGAACCGGAGCGGGAGGCCGCTCCGTCGCGCGATGGTCCGGTTGTGCGGCAAACAAAGCCGGTCTACCCGCCGAGTTTGATCATTTCGATCTTGGTGCGGTCCCGGGCCTGGTAGCCCTCATCCGATTTCATGGCTGTGTGCCTCTCTTCGGAAAACCTGTCGTCCCGCCGGCCCCAGATGAAACGGATCATCGCCAGTAATTCCTCGTCCGAGGCTCCTTGCCGCAGCGGGATCTTCAGATCTTGCCCGTGTCCGGAGAACAGGCAGGTGACCAACTTGCCGTCGGCGGTCAGGCGTGCCCGGCTGCAGGAGAAGCAGAAAGGCTCGGTTACCGAGGCGATCACTCCGATGTCGCCGCCGCCGTCCACGTGCCGGTATATGACCGCCGGCGAACTCGCCTGTTCCCTCCCCACCTCGTGCAGCGGGTAGCGGGCTTGGATTGCCTCCAGAATCTCCTGCTTCGGCACGAGCAGCTCCGACTGCCAGCCGTTGGCGTTGCCCACATCCATGTATTCGATGAAACGAAGTGCGAAACCGCGGCTGCGGCAGAACTCAACAAGGTCAAGGATATGGCTGTTGTTTACACCGCGCACAACCACGGTATTGATCTTGACCGGCTTGAGTCCGCACTCTCGCGCAACCGAGAGCCCGTCGAGGACATGTGCCAGGCCGTTGCGCCCTGTCATCCGGCGGTAGGTTTCCGGATGCAGCGAATCGAGGCTGACGTTGATGCGCTTCAGGCCGGCAGAAGCCAGCGCCGGAGCCTGCTCCGCCAGAATGTAGCCGTTGGTCGTCAGGCAGAGATCCTGCAGGCCGGGCATGGGTGCCAGGTGGGCGACGAGCTCATGCAGGTTCCGCCGCAGGAGCGCTTCTCCGCCGGTAAGCCGGATCTTCGTCACGCCGAGCAGGAGGAACAGCCTTGCCAGCCGTGTGATCTCCTCGAATGACAGGATCTCTTTCCGCTCGATCCACTCATAGTCGTCGTGCGGCATGCAGTAAAAGCAGCGGAAATTGCACCGGTCGGTTACCGAGATTCGCAGGTCCCGCAACGGGCGGCATGAAGCATCCTGTAGCATCGACTCCTCGTCTAACAGTAGTGACCTGGCAGGTCGACCTGCTCCCATCCGAGGTCATACTTGCCAAAATATTGATTATATCATGGCGCAGCGCCGCTGCATCGGGATCCTCGCTGCAGCGCGGTCTGGAAGCGGCGGCTGCTTCCCATGCCTTTTATGATATCATAAAGAATTTGTTGCCTTTATGTGCTGATGCGAATTGTCCGCATGCGGCTTATGACGGTTTGTCGACGGCGCAGATCGGCAAAAGAGACGGAATAGGCACCGGAATCGCCATTGCTGTCGAGCCTGGTGAGGCTGTTTTCAATGGTGACCGCGATGACGGCGCCGATTCCGTTTTTCTTTAGTATCTTCAACAGATTGTGCGTTCAGCGCTGGATGGTGGCGGGTAGGACCTGGTGACAAGCGTCACAGAGCTAATCCTCGCCATACCGCCGCTCGATAAGGAATGAGTGAACAGGGGGTGCTTTTGTCTGTGGAGTATTGAAAACCCTGTCATTCTTTCGGCTCAATCGGGAATAAGAGTCATCGCGAAAATATGAGGATATCATGACCCGTCCAATTGCCACCTATGCCGTCGCTCCATCCCTGCCAAAGGAGATGGACTGCCTGAGGGAGATCTCGTACAACCTCCTGTGGGCCTGGGATCACGAACTGCTGGAGCTGTTCATGCGTCTCGATACCGGCCTATGGGAAGAGACCAATCACAATCCCGTACAGATGATCGGTAAAATACGCCAGGAGGTGCTCAACGCGGCGCTGCGCGACGATGCGTTCATGGCGCAGCTGGACAGGGCTCAGGAGCACTGCCGGGAATACATGAACAGCCGTGCCACCTGGTTTCAAAAGACCTATAACGGCACCGAGCGGCAGCCGATCGCGTATTTCTCCGCCGAGTTCGGCGTGACCGAATGTCTGGCAACCTACTCGGGTGGTCTGGGACTGCTCGCAGGCGACCACCTCAGGTCCGCCAGCGACCTGGGAGTTCCCGTCGTGGGAGTGGGGCTGCTGTACCAGCAGGGATACTTCCGCCAGTACCTCAATATAGACGGCTGGCAGCAGGAGCGTTACCCCGAGAACGATTTTTATACGCTTCCGCTGCGTCTCGAACGCACTGCCGACGGCAAGGTGGCGACGATCGAGGTGGCCTATCCGGGCCGGACGGTTCACGCCCGAATCTGGCGCGCGCAAGTCGGCCGCGTGCCCCTGTATTTGCTGGACACGAATATTCCCTCAAACCAGCCGGAGGATCAGGACATCACCGACCAGCTGTATGGCGGCGATCGTGAAGTGCGCATCAAGCAGGAAATCCTGCTGGGTGTCGGCGGCTATCGGGCGTTGCATATGGTCGGGCATGAACCCGTCGTTTGCCACATGAACGAAGGACACTCGGCATTCATGGCGCTGGAACGATGCCGCCGGTTGATGGTCGAACAGGGCCTGTCGTTCGCCGAAGCCAGGGAAGCGACCATGGCAGGCACCGTGTTCACCACCCATACGCCGGTACCTTCCGGCAACGATTATTTCGCACCGGGCCTTATGGAGAAGTACTTTGCGGACTTTGCCCGGCAGCTCAATCTGTCTATCCGCGACTTCCTTGCTCTCGGGCGGCAGAATCCGCATAATGATCTGGAAGACTTCTGCATGACGATTCTGGCGCTCCGCATGGCAGGACATAGCAATGGTGTGAGCAAGCTGCACGGGAAGATCTCACGCAAGATGTGGCGCAATGTCTGGCCGGGCCTTGATTTAGCTGAGGTGCCGATTTCGTCCATTACCAACGGAGTCCATGCACCCACCTGGGTAAGCCGGGATATGGCCGGGCTCTTCACCCGCTACCTGGGGCCACGCTGGCGGGAAGATCCGGGGGATTACGCGCTGTGGAGTCGGATTCACCATATTCCGGACGAGGAGCTCTGGCGCACTCATGAGCGGCGGCGTGAGCGCCTGGTCGCCTTCGCGCGCCAGCGCCTGCGCAGCCAGCTGGAAGCGGTCGGGGCGCCGCCCGCGGAGGCGGCCGAGGCCGACGAGATCCTGGATCCCGAGGCCCTGACGATCGGTTTTGCGCGTCGCTTCGCGACTTACAAACGAGCCACCCTCCTGCTGCGCAACCCGGAGCGCCTGGTCCGCATCCTGAGCGACAAGGATCGGCCCGTACAGCTCATTTTTGCCGGGAAGGCGCATCCCCATGACGCCGCGGGCAAGGAGCTCATCCGCCGGATCGTTCACTTCGCAAGGCATCCCGAGGTCAGGAAGCGCATGGTCTTCATCGAGGACTACGACATCACGGTCGCGCGCTACCTGGTTCAGGGCGTCGACGTCTGGCTCAACACGCCGCGCCGGCCTATGGAGGCAAGCGGCACCAGCGGCATGAAGGCTGCCCTGAACGGTGTGCTCAACCTCAGCATTCTCGATGGCTGGTGGGACGAGGCTCACGGTCCGGACACGGGGTGGGCCATCGGCTGCGGCGAGGAGTATGGCGACGAGAATTACCAGGACGAGGTCGAGTCCAATGCTCTCTATAACCTCCTCGAAAAGGAGATCGTGCCGCTGTTCTTCACCCGTGCCAGCAACGGGCTGCCGCGGGCCTGGATCAGCAAGATGAAGACCTCGATGCGCGTTCTCGGTCCGCAGTACAATGCCAAACGCATGGTCCGCGAGTATGTGGAGGAGTTCTACCTGCCGTCGCAGCAGCGCTACACGGCTCTGGCCAGGGACGGCTTCCAGCGGGCGAAGAATCTTGCCGCTTGGAAGCAACGGCTCCACAGCCGCTGGGCCGCCATTAAGATCATCGAAATCAAGAGCAGTCCGGCGGCCGACTTCAAAGTCGGAGACGCGTTGCCCGTGATGGCGTATGTGAAACTCGCAGATCTCATTCCGGACGAAGTTTCCGTGGAACTGTACCACGGCCCGCTGGATGCCCGCGGCGACATCGTGCACCCCCAGCTTATCTCCATGGTGCCCGACGGCAAAGGGGCGGGGGATGTGTATGAATACAGGGGCACGATCGAGCCCGGCACCAGCGGACGGCACGGGTATACCGTCCGCGTGCTCCCCAAGAACCCGGACCTGATTTCCCCCCACAAGGAGGGTCTGGTCTTGTGGCCCTCAGCCCTCCTCTGATACTCTTTCTGGCGCCCACGAAATACACGACATGCACGCAGGAATGATGCGGGCAATTCGTGTATTCCGCGGTTTCCTTTTGCGGGCAAGTGGTCCGGAGAGCGTGAATGCGTATTGCGAAAGCCGTTGCCGGGGTGATCTACGACGTGGATGGCTTGCTTCTTGATACGGAGCCGTTCTATACAACGGCTTCCCAACTCATCGCCGCGCGTTACGGCAAGGTATTCGACTGGTCCGTGAAGTCGCGCATGATCGGAAAGCGCGCTGCGGATTCCGCAAAAATCTTCACCGAATCCCTGAACCTGCCGATGACACCCGAAGAGTATCTGACGGCGCGCGAGTCGATGCTGGAAGAGCTTTTCCCGCAAGCGGATCCCATGCCTGGCGCCGTTCGGCTCACGCAGCACCTGCACCGGCACGGAGTGCCGCAGGCAGTCGCTACCAGCTCCAATCACAGGCACTTTGGCCTGAAGGTCAGCCGCCACCAGTCCTGGTTCAGCATCTTCGATTGCATTGTCATCGGCGACGATCCGGCTGTTCGCCGCGGCAAGCCGGCCCCCGACATGTTCCTGCTGGCAGCGGAACGGATCGGCATTCCGGCGGCGAAATGTCTGGTTTTCGAGGACTCTCCGGTGGGGGTCGAAGCCGCATGCGCCGCGGGCATGCCGGTAATTGCGGTGCCTGATCCGCACATGAATCCGGAGGTCTTCGGCGCTGCCAAACAGGTGCTGCGAGGTCTTAACGAGTTCGAGCCCTCCGTGTGGGGCCTGCCCCCCTTCCAGCCATAGGATGGCTGGAGCAACGCGGATGCGGGGAGGTAACCATCGATGAAAAGTTATCGCAAAGAGCTCGAGTTTCGCGTCCCGTCCCGAATGGCTTTCCTGAACATCACTCCGCGCGTTCAGGCAGCGCTCCGGGAGAGCGGGATCCGGGAGGGTCTCTGCCTGGTGAACGCCATGCACATCACGGCGAGCATCTTCATCAACGACGACGAGCAGGGCCTGATCGAAGACTACACGCGCTGGCTGGAGCAGCTGGCGCCGTTTGACCCGGGACAGGAGCGCTACCATCACAACCGCACCGGCGAACAAAATGGAGATGCGCACCACAAGCGCCAGATCATGGGACGGGAAGTGGTCGTCGCGGTTAGCGACGGCAACCTGGATTTCGGCCCCTGGGAGCAGATTTTTTACGGGGAGTTCGACGGCAAACGATCCAAGCGGGTCCTGGTCAAGATCATCGGGGAATAATAAACATCCTGCCGCAAAGTTGCCTATTTGTGTTTTCCCGCCACCATTTTCGCAAAATATTCAAACCACGAAATACACGAAAAACACGAAAATTCAATCTCATACTGCGCACAGGCAAATCCTTTGCACGCAGGAAAGGATTTGCGTCATCGAAACGCACGGCATGGACGCGCGAAGCGCCGGCAGAGAATAGCCCCGCCCGTGAGGGCGGGGTTTGAGTGAGACAAGGAATGGAGGTCCGAAGGACCGGCACAGATATCATGTGCCGCACCTTCGGCGCTCGTTCCAATTGCATGTACACCCCGGCCTCGCGGCCGGGGCTATTGTCTGCCGCCTCTACGAGGCTCCTTTCCTCCGCGGCGCTGCGGTGAGCTTTGGCTTTGGTTGCGGCTATGCCGCGCCGTGTTTTTCGAGGTTCAGGCAGTTGGCTGCGGCCGTCAGCTGCGCTGGGGATCAATCCACATGCGCATGGGCGGCGGGCCGGGATTCCAGCCAGCGCTGTGCCCGCAGCGATGCCATGCAGCCGAAGCCGGCAGCGGTGACGGCTTGCCGGTATTCGTAGTCGTGAACATCCCCAGCCGCGAAAACCCCTGCCATGCTGGTTTCGACGCAGTTGCGGGTCACGATATAGCCATGCGGATCCAGTTGCAGAGCACCGCCGAGGAACTTGGTGCTCGGGCTGTGACCGATGCCCATGAACACGCCGTCGATGCGCTCGATCCGTTCCTCGCCGCTCTGAAGGTCCTTCACGCGGACGGCTTCCAGCACTTCCCCTCCCATGTATCCGGTCACGAGCGTATTCCAAAGGAAACTGATCCTGGGATTGGCTCGGGCGCGCTCTTCCATGATCCTGCTGGCACGCAGCTTGTCGCGCCGGTGCACGACGATGACTTTCGCGGCATGGTGAGCCAGCGTGAGGGCCTCTTCCATGGCCGTATCGCCTCCGCCGATGACCATCACTTCCCTGCCGCGGAAGAAGAGGCCATCACAGATTGCGCAGGCCGATACCCCGCGGTTGCGGTACTTCATCTCATCCGGCAGATGGAGCCAATTGGCGCTGGCTCCGGTCGCGACAATAATCGTACGCGCCGTATGCCACTCCTCACCTACCCTTATCCGGAACGGTCCGCCGGGGACGAAGGCCACCTCCTCGACATCCCGCTCGATGATCTCGGTGCCGAAGCGTTCGGCCTGTGCCCGCATGCGCTCCATCAGCTCCGGGCCGGATATGGCGGAGGGAAAGCCGGGGAAATTTTCGATGTCGCTCGTGAACATGAGCTGCCCCCCGGGCAGCTGGGTACCTTTAGGTTCTGACGCGATAAGCAGCGGCGACAGGCTGGCACGCGCCGCGTAAACGGCGGCCGTATATCCGGCGGGTCCGGAGCCTATGATTATCAACTCTCGCATGTTCCTCCAACCGGCCCGAACTCCCGGCACGAGCCGGAAGCTCGGGCTCACGGATCCTCTCACTTGCCGGTTTGGACAATCAGGTAGTTCTGGATTCCAAGGTCCTTAATCATACCCAACTGCTCCTCAAGGCCGTCGACGTGGCCTTCCTCGTCCTGGAGCAGCTTTTTGAACAGCTCCGCGGTACCGTTATCCTTTTCTTCCCTCGCGATCGCCATCAGGTTGTTGTACATGGCGACCGCCTGCAATTCCAAGTTGAGGTCGTTTTGCAGCATGGCCGGGACGGTCTTCCCTATGTTCAGTTTCTGATATTTTGTGAGGTTCGGCGCTCCGTCGAGGAAGAGGATGCGTTCGATGAGCTTCTCAGCGTGCTTCATCTCGTCCATCGACTCCTTCTTGATAAAGCCGGAGAGCTTGTCGTACCCCCAGTTTTCGCACATTTCGGAATGCAGCATGTATTGATTGATGGCAGTCAATTCTTCACTCAGCGCCTCATTGAGCGCCTCCAGAACTTTCGCGCTTCCTTTCATACACAACCTCCTGATGGATTCGATCTTGCGTTGATGATGATTCCTCGCTGGCTATGGGAGCACGGCACGCCGTGCTCCCACGAGCGCGTTGGGATGCCTGCCTGCGACGGCCATGCGGCGCCCGGCCCCCCTCGCGGGCGACTCGAGCGCCGGCCGTTTCGCATGAATTACTGGTTCTTGATGATGATACGCTTCTTATCCTTTCCGCCATGCCAGGACGTGGCGTTGAACTCCACCCAGCCTTCGCTGCCCGCCATTTTGACGAGGCAGCGGAAGCGTTGCGAGTCTTTGCCGAGGAGGCGGAACTCGCTCTCCTTCTTGCTCAGAGCGGTGGCTGGAGCGGTCACATTCAGGGATTCGAGTCTGGGTTCTCCCGGCGGTATCTCTACCAGGGAGACGTTGTCGGACGTCGAGATTGCGAGTTTGTCATTGACAGCGGTCCCCAATTGAAGCGCGCGGTCCGAAAAGGTCGGGTAGGTCCGGTCGTTGCGCACCGTAACATCGATCCAGTAAAGGTCCCCGGTAGCCGGTGTCACCGACACCGGCCCGACCTCCACCTTGGGAAACTGGCTGGCGCAATAGAGAACAAATTGCGAATTGCGGAGCGCCTCGGTCTCCATGTAGCGAGCCGGGGGAGTTCGCGTTACGTGCTTTCTGGCCGAAGCGCCGATCCAGATCTCTCCAAGGTCGGGGTGCTTGAAGGGGCGGGGAACAATCCAGCCCTCACCCGTCAGCTCGATGTCGATCCATTGCATCATTTCCTCATCATCGACCCGGCCGTCATTGTTCACGTCCGCTTCGAAGGCCGGGTTCCCCCACAGCTCGATCAGATAGCTGAATGCGCCCAGCATGTAATACGAATTTGCCTGGGCCTGGCCGGAAAGGCCGCTGATGGTAGGAGTGTAATCCTTGAGAATGCGTGCGCCTTGCGTGACCATGGCGATCTGCGTTTCCATGTCCGTCCGGTTCTCGGGCGCGACCGTCCGGTTGAAAAGCTGGGCGTACTTGTTGGTTTTGCGCATCTCCTGCAGCTGCTGAACGATCCGGGCATCGGCCTGCTGGCGCTGCTCCGGAGTCATGGTGCCGCGGTTATCCGGCGGTGCGGCAAACATGATGAGCCTGCCGGTATTGTGAAAGTGGAAACTGGCGAAGATATTGCTGTGTTTGCGTTGAAACTCGAACACATTGCGAGTTTCGGTTTCCGATAGCGGATAGGGCCAGCCGGAACCCAGATCCCATCCGTAGGCAAAGTTCCGGTTGGGGTCCGGCCCGCCGATGTCGTCCTCGTTGATGCGCCCGTCCCCGTCGTTGTCGTAGCCTTCCTCGCCGATGCGCCGAAAACGCTTTGCGGCGTCGCCTGAATCCGCAATGCGTACAAACCGTCTCTTATCGGGCGACAGCTTGTAGTCGCCGGCGGGATCTTCAATCCACATGATGGAAATCTCGCCGTCGCCGTCGACATCTTCGGTCTGGTCCTCATCGTACAGGCCGTCACCGTCGTTGTCTTCGGGGCGGTAGGGTTCGCGCGGATTGTTGGCCGTGTTCGGATAGGATGCGTATGAGTCGTTGGCATCCACATTCAATCCGGGTAGGATGTAAAACGTCCTGGTGTTCACCAGGTCGTAGACATACGGGTCGTAATCGTACCGGGTCAGGAGGTACCATGCTGTGTAGAGGGAGCAG
>CAYGWQ010000037.1:0-25434 GCA_964353465.1 uncultured Acidobacteriota bacterium
AAGAAAGAAGCGATCGCGCGGACGGACCCAGCTCTTGTGGTCGAGGGAGAGTCCGCCGGCGGGAACGACGCAATGCACATGCGGATGATGTTCCATCTTCTGACTCCAGGTATGGAGCACGCTGAAGAAGCCGATCTCGGCGCCGAGACGTTTGGGATTGCGAGCGACCTCGATCAGCGTTTCAGCGCTGGTGCGGAACAGCAGACTGTAGACGAGTTTCTTGTTCTGCAGGGCCAGGGGTGCGAGGAGACGAGGCAGCGTAAAGACCACGTGAGCGTAGGGCGTGGGAAGGAGCTCTTTACTGCGCCTCTGGATCCAGCGCAATCGGGCGTTGCCCTGGCACTTGGGGCAGTGCCGATGCCGGCACGAGTTATAGGAGATGGGCTGATAACCACAGCAGGTACATAGATCCAAATGCCCGCCGAGAGCGGCCGTGCGGCAACGGGCGATAGCCCTTAAGACCTTCAGATGCTGGCCGGTGAGCCACAGGCGGTTGCGTTCGATGAACTTCTGCCCCGCTGCTCGGATGATATCGGCCACCTCCAGAGGTGGTCGGCTCATCTAGGGCTCTTTCGTTGGTTCTGCTTCTTTCGGGGTGGCTGAGAGCGGCAGCGTGTCCAGCGGACTCGCCGTGGCGTTCAGATGCCGCTTCGATACGTGAAGATAGATCGTCGTCTCTTCCAGATCACTATGGCCCAACAACATCTGGATTGTGCGTAAATCGGCACCGGCTTCCAGCAGGTGTGTGGCGAAACAGTGCCTCAAGCATGGGGGCCGTATCTGTAGTTTCCAGTTTTTGCATTAGAAAAACCGACATCAGCGCGCGTCTACTATCGGTCATTCCCACCGCCCTAGCGTTTTGCACGCCGGATCTAGGCTAAAGACAGAAGGAGGATACATCCCAAAAGACAGTGAGCGGAATCATGGCTGGCGCGTCATGGGGCACTCCAGGCGATGGTGACGGCTGTCAGTGACAGTGGTTGCGGCCGACTTCACCGGTAAAGGTCGATGATCCATCGCGGCAACAGCCCCGATTCCCCGAATCCGAGCTGCAATGCCGTTGCCAAACAATCGCTTTCAGTGCGGTCGGTTTGCAGTGCTGGCTTTTTGTTCAAAACAGCTCGATTGGGACAGCCGTATTGTTACGCCTCCGATTTGGGCTGACCCAAAGGTGAGGCATGATCGAACCGATTGTGCCGGGCTGGTTCTCCAGGAGCGAACCGAGGGGAAGATCATCGGAGGAAATGCATGCTACTCGCTACGTTTCGCTTTGGCTCGTCCTGTTGAACGGCGTGTCAAACGCGCTGTCTTTGCTGCTACATCCAGGAGTCCCCGCAAGGCTGCGTTAACTGCCTTATCGTTTGGAAAGGCTTCAGCAACTTCAGGTTCCAGGACGACGACATTTGTCTCCGTTGCAACCCGGGCTGCATACTTTCCACGTTCAAGGCATCCGAAGTCCGAGCGCTTGTACTCGGATCGAAGTTCATCCGGCGCTTTGCGATTAGTCTTCTTCATAGATCTTTCGTTCCTGTCTCGTCAACGGACGAGCACTGATAATACGAATGCTGTCACCTTCGTCAGCATGAGCCACCACCAGAAGCCGATTCTGAGTCGAAATGCCAAAGGTCACAAAACGATGCTCTCCGATGGAATGGTCCGGATCCGAACCGGTAGCCGAGAGCGCATCGCGAAAAATAGTTGAGGCCTCCTCGAAAGAGACGCCATGCTTTCTCAGATTAGCGGTAGCCTTCTTAGGATCCCAGGAGAATTTCATTCAATTGCCGCATTGGTGCCGAACACCGGATTAGTCTCCGGATATCCCAGAGCCTGCCTCATTCCAGCAGCAAGTTTACTACACAGAATTGCCTCCGGCGCAGAATTTGAAAAACTGAATCATCCAGGGACGCGCAGTCTTCCGCCGTACATATGCGTTTTGACTAACAGGCATAGATCGATTACTTTCGATCAAACCGGTCACGAACTGGCGGCAAAACCGCATAGGTCGGACGTATAATTGCGTGCTCGGCCATAGACCGCCTGGAGGATTGTCAAAGTTATCGTTAGCCCCTATCACAAGCGCTAGAAGCTGGTAGCGCGTCAGATGGCCGCGGCGCAAATGCGGAGAGGCCGATCTGTAGCCATCTGAGGCTCCCGGCATAACAGCCGCGCCGTTACGCAGACTTCGGTCCTGTCGGAGCCCAGCGTTGTGACTACTCTCTGTGAACCTCCAAAATATCCAAGCCCGGCATGAAACTACGGAGCCGGGTGCGCGGGCTCGGCAGTCCTTGCGGGCCGGATCGACAGCAGCAGGATGAGGGCGGCCAGAACGATATAGCCGGTCGCAAATTGATATGGGATGGACCTTAGCAGCGGGGTTGCCAGGTTCCAGGGTAAATATACGCTCCCTTCGGGAAGGGCGGAGTGGATGACGCCGAAGAAGGTGGCGACCGCCATGATGGCCAGGTACAGCGAGGCGATCTTGAGGCGTCTATCGATCAAGACGGCAAGGAAGGCGCCCCAGAGCATGGCTGTGAGAATGAACCCGTTGCCCAGGGCGATGGTGACCAGCGCCTCCGGCAGCTCCCTTCCCGGCGTGCTCATGAGCTGCAAAAGTCGATCGGCCGGGACAATTGCGGGATTGCTGTACTTGATGGCCAGCAACCGCGCCAGGGTGGGGAAGAAGGCGAACGCAGCCGCAGGCGCGTGCACACGCGGGCAGGCGAGGAAAGCCTGCACCATGATCTCGAGGGCGACGAAAATGAGAATCGGGGCGAGCACTGCGCGCGGTATCAGCTCGACGATGAACGACACATAGCCCAGGATCCCTCCCAGGCCGATAAAGATCCCCGTAAGCAGGGTATAGCCGGCTCGAGATCCCATCCCCTTGTAGGCGGGATGCCCGATGTACGGAGTGGATTGGGCAACGCCGCCGCACAGACCGGCCAGCAGGGTAGCCACAGCTTCGGTCAGGAGGATGTTTCGCGTCTTATAGGTGTCGCCGGCCACCCGGGCGCTCTCGGTCACATTGATGCCGCCGATGACGGTCAGCAGCGCGAAGGGGAGCGAAATCGGTAGGAATTGGAGTGCTCCAGTAAGTCCTTTCACAAAATCCAGGGTGGGCATGGGGAAGCCGAGGTGCAGCTCTCCCGTGGGCGGGACGTAGGACGAGCCAATGAGCTGGGACGGCCCAAGCAGGTGATAGATTGCGGTCCCGACGGCGATCGCCCCCAGCACTCCGGGTATGTTCCAGGGCAGGCGCATTCTGGCCACCAGGCTATAGAGGATCAGTCCGAGCGAAATCATGCCCACCAACGGAAGACCGAAAACGTCGACCAGAGGGGTCAAGCCGATCAGCGCCAACCCGATGCCGGCGAGAGATCCCAGCAGGCCCGCCTGCGGCACCACCTTCTGGATCCAGGCGCCGCAGAAGGAGAGCGCCAGTTTGAGGATCCCCATCAGGATCATGGTGGCCATGCCGATGTACCAGGTCATCAGCGCCGCTTCTCGTACCTCCATCCCGCTCGCCTTGAGGGATAGGAATGCCGGGCCGAGGACAACCAGCGCGAGACCAATAGTGGATGGTGTGTCGAGTCCCAGCGGCATGGCGGTGACCGTCTGGTTCCCGCTGCGCCGGGCGAGCCGGAACGCCATCCATGTGTAGACGAGGTCGCCGAACAGTACGCCAAGGGCGGTGCCCGGGAACATCTTTGTGTAAACAATGTCGGCCGGGAAGCCGAACGCGAGAACGAGGACTCCGGCCAGGAACGAGAGTACGGTTACATTGTCAAACATCAATCCAAAGAAACCGTTGATATCGCCGAGGGCGAACCACTTGTATTTACGGCCGGATGTCATATTTCTCCCCTGGTTCAGCTGTTCATGAACACACCGAGATCAGCGCAATTGGCAAAACATCTATCGCCATGCAAGTTGCTGTATTAAACCACGAAATACACGAAATACACGAAATGTATGGATCAGGGCAATGGCTTTGCGAACCAGTTCAGGTCGATATTGATTTGCTTTTTCTCTCTGGGTTCGCGCGGGATCAGCACAAAATGCTGCCCGTCGGTGGAGACGTCATAATTGGGGAAGACCGGAATCTCGCCGGTAATGTAATCCCCCGATACGATCAGGCGTGGCGGGTCTGCGTTGAAATCCGGGTCGGTCTGAATTCCTGCGCTCAGCAAGCCCCTGAAGTATCGGAAGAACAACTCCCGCCCGTCGCGTCCCCAGACGGGCTCGCGTCCCTCGGCTGTGGAGATCTGGTATGGTTTTCCCGGGCCCGGGAAAGGCCGCACATAGACCTGAAGGGGGCCGGATTCGTCTGATGTGTATGCGAGCCAGCGGTCGTCCGGAGAAAATGTTCCGCCCCATTCGGCAGACTGGGAGTGCAGGAATGGCCGTACCTCCTTCCCGTCTGCCATGGAGAGGACCCAGATATCGGGGCCGGTTTTCGGAGACACCTCGGTGAAAACCAGCATGTTTCCGTCCGACGACCAGGAATTGGGCATCAGGGGATGCGCACTTTTGTGCAATAACTCGGCGGGATGGCTGCCGTCGGCCGGCATCCAGAAGAGGTTCCATTGGCCCTCGCGATCCGACGCGAATGTCACGCGCGAGCTGTCGGGAGTCCAGACAGGAAGGATGCTGTTCGCTTCCGATGTCAGGCGTGCGAAAGTGCCGTTTGCAGCATCCACGGTCCAGAGGTTGGCCTGTCCCTCTTGAGAGTGGATAATGACGGCGAGCAGCCGGCCGTCCGGGGAAAGCCGGGGATAGGAGAAGGCCCCGCGGGTTATTGCAAGGCGTTCGACGCCTCCCTGCCGGTCCGCCCAGGCAAGAGTGCGCAGGTCCTCCTCCTCGTCCGCCGGAACATAAGCAAGGGTGCCGGTGCGGGAGCAAGCGTATTGGCCTGCACCTGCTGCTTTGTCCGTTGCGATGGCCCGCCTGACAAGAAAAGGTTCTCCGCGGACCTCGAGACGGGCGGCATCAAAGCCCACTGCCATGAGGTCACTGCCGCGCAGGAACAGCAGGTGTCCCGTTGGCAGGTAATGCGCGTCCGAAGCGGCTTCGAGGAGCATCTTTCGATGGCCGGTTTTCAGGGATACTGCGGCGATACGCGTGGCGCTGACAGTGCCGGCCATGCCGATGGTAAAAATCGCCGTCCCGGCATCCGGCAGGATCTCGGGCCACCGATGGGATAGTTCCTTCTCCTGCAATTGGGTCAGAGGCTCCGGGGTGCCCCCGGCCGCAGGTATGCGCCACAATCCGGAGAAGCCGTTAGGGGCGAATAGGATGGCATCGTTTGTTCCCCAGGAGGCACCGAGGCCGAACTGCGCTTTGCACAGCGCGACGGGATCTCCGCCCGAACGCGCCACTTTTTTCAAGGTTGAATCGCTCGCATCGAAGTAGCCGATCCAGGCGCCATCGGGTGCAAAGAATGGGCTGATGGCATTTCTGGTCCCGGGAATAGGCGTGGCTTCAACCTGGTCCAGAGTGCGCGCATACAGTTGGGTGTCGCCGTCAACCTGCGCGACGTACGCCACGCAGGTTCCATCGGATGAAAAGGCCAAGGAGTGAGCATTCAGGGCTAATGGCGCTGTGCGGGGCAATTCCATCACGAATCGCATCAACGGGGGGGCAGGGGCAGGTTTGATGCTGAGCCAGATTGCGGCGCCCGCTGCAAGAGCACCAAGGATGAAGCCGGTAGCCATCAAGGCCAGACGGTGGATGAAGCCGGGATATTCGCGCCTCCCGGCGGTCTCAGGGGGCAGCACGGGGAGCATCGAAGTGGCCGGAGCCCCTTTCTCGGCATTCGGCTCCTGCAACTGACATTCCGATGAATCAAGAGTCATGCACATCTCCCTCCCACATGCTAGGCAACAGCCGCGGGCAAGTCAACGCCGCGATGAGATGGCCGGCACGCAGTGCCTGAATCCCAGCAGCGTCCCGATTGCGGGGAAGCAGTAACAGTGGTACCATGAAAAACAAGCTATCCCTGCCTTGGGAGGCCAACATGCGAATCAAGGGATCGGGCGATTCGTTCCCGTCGACTCATCTGGTCGAGCGTCAAATGCTGTTGTCCCGAGTGAGGGATTATGTCGGGCCTCCCGGTTCTCCCCCTGAAACGACCGGTCCGTCCCGCTTCATCACCATCGCGCGCGATATAGGGGCGCGAGGGGATGAGGTGGCATCCAGGCTCGCAGATCACCTTCACTGGCACGTATTCGACAAGGAGATTGTGGGTTTCATCGCACGAGACAGCCGTGTGCGGCAGGATCTGGTGCGCGAATTGGATGAGCGGTCGCAAAGCCTTATCCATGACATGGTCGAGCGGCTGCTTTTGATGGCGGCGGGGATCTCCTTCGGCAACGAGGAGTATCACAAAGCCCTGCTGAAGACGCTGGCCTATCTTGCGGCGCGCGGGCAGGCAATCATCGTAGGGCGGGGAAGCGCCTACGCCCTGCAAGGAGAACCGGGCCTGCATCTCCGCATCATCGCATCGCAGGAGGTCCGAGTGCAGCGGTTGGCGCAACAATGGCAAGTTCGGCCGGAGGAGGCGCGCCGCCGCATGCTGCACGTCGATGCCGAGCGGCGCAGTTTTATTCAGCACCATTACCGCCAGAACGTCGACGATCCGCGCGGCTATGACGCCATCTACAATTCGGACCGCCTGGCCGTCGAAGAGATCGTCGCCGCCGTGCTGGGCCTGATTATGTCGCCTGGATACCTCCGGCGCACCCCGGAGCCATCCCGGCAGAAAGCTGCTTTGCCCGAATCCAATCCCGCCTGGGGGAGCCCTCATCTGGAAAGGCAATAATCCTAGAGAAACTGTGGAGAAACACCGATGAATGTGTTGTATTGGGAGGAGCATCTGTGCCCATCGGCGGCTTCCGCTTTTTGACAAGACCGGCTGAGGCAGGAGGATTCGCTGCCGGGCGTCCGGCGAACGCTTCACCCGTCAGGCGTTGACTTAAGCCACACCCACCACGCGGACTTGGACCTGGACTTCGACTTGGACCTGGACGTTCTTGTACTTGACACACTTTTGAGAGCACCCTATTGGAAAGGGCTGCACGGCGGAGTGGTGGTCCAAAGCGCGTAGCGTTGCGGCAAAGGCGATGGCGGCTGCAAGCGGCAAGAAACAGGCGGCAGGCTGCCAAACGGCAAGCCTGCGAAGGTTCTCGTCGGGCAGCATGGCCCGAGTCGACGTCCAGGTCCAAGTCCACGTCCACCTGGAGGAAAGGGTTTTAGTTAATGCTTATGGGCATCACCCGTTGCCCGGCAGAGCGCCAGGCGTTGCGCCCCGGGTCCTAGGAGTAGTACACTGAGCCGATCCCTGTTCCCCGTCCTGGAGCAGCGATCGCCCTCTGAATCATAGGCCGAGGAGGATTCATGGAGACACTCTGGTCTCAGCGCTACGCATTACGGTCACGCCGCATGCAGAGCTCTGTTGTGCGCGAGCTGCTGAAATTGACGCAGAAACCCGACGTGATTTCTTTTGCCGGAGGACTGCCGGCTCCGGAGATTTTCCCGCTCGAGCAGTTTCGCGAAGCTGCGGACCGTGTGCTGACACAGTGCGGCGCGGAGTCGCTGCAGTACAGCACGACGGAAGGCTGCCCGCGCTTGCGCGAAATGATTGCCAGACACACGTCACGTTACGGCATTATCGTCCAGCCGGAAAACATCCTCATTACCAGCGGATCTCAGCAGGCCCTGGACCTGTTGGGAAAAGTCTTCGTCAATTCGGGCGATCGCATTGCGGTTGAACGTCCCACCTACCTGGGGGCGCTGCAGGCCTGGAATGCCTACCAGGCGCAGTTCCTGGGAATCGCCATGGATGAAGACGGCATGCGGATCGACGAGTTGGAATCAGTGCTGCGCTCGGGGCCGAAGTTCCTCTATGCGCTTCCCAATTTTCAAAATCCGAGCGGGGTGACTATGGCGCTCGAGAGGCGCGAGACCCTGGTTCAGATGGCCGATCATTACGGGGTGCCGATTGTCGAGGATGATCCCTATGGCCAGTTGCGATACGAAGGCGAACACCTCCCTTCCCTGTCGGTTCTGGACGCCCGCGCCCGGGATGGCAAGCCGTTCAGCGGGAATGTTATCTACCTGAGCACCTTTTCCAAAACGCTGGCGCCCGGATTACGGTTGGGTTGGGTCGTCGCTCCTGTCGAGGTCATTCAGAGGCTGGTGTTGGCCAAGCAGGGGACCGATCTGCACACCGGAACCTTCGTGCAGATGGTTGCCTATGAGATTGCGCACGGCGGGTTCCTCGACAGGCATGTGCAACACATCCGCTCGGTATATGGTGTGCGGCGCGACGCTATCCTTTCTGCCTTGAAGAGACATATGCCCGAAGGAGTCCATTGGACGCGCCCACAGGGCGGTCTCTTCATCTGGGCCATTCTTCCTGAAAACCTGAACGCCGTCGATATCCTCCCGGATGCGGTCGAAGAACGGGTCGCATTCGTGCCGGGCACCTCCTTTTACGACGACGGATCCGGCCAGAACACGATGCGCCTGAACTTTTCCAATGCCCCGCCCGAGAAAATCGAGGAGGGCATCTCGCGTCTCGGCAACGTTATCCGGCGCGCGCTGGAACGTCAGCGAGAACTCACCGCGCTTCGCTCGCCTACTTAGGGGTCAAGGGATCAAGGGGTCAGGGGGTCAGGGGGGCAACACACTCCCTTCCAAGCGGACGACATCTGCAATCTGGCCCCCTTTAGTAAGTCCGCAGCGCTTTTACTGCATATTTATAATCAGCCATGTTGAGATCTCTTGGAGGAGGACGCCAGATTGAGGGCGCGCATCGTCCGGCTACGAATATTTGGCCCCAATCGCTCCGGGGCTGCGCGGCGAGAGCTTAAATGGCGTTTCGCGACCGGCACCAGCCAGCGAAGCAGGATGGCTGTTGGCGGTACTGGTTCGAAATCTCAAGGCCAGATTGCATGCCAAATCCGAAGCCCGGTTTCCATTGTCCCTTGACCCCTCGATCCCTTGCCCCTCCGCAGCCAGCCCGAAATCAGGCAAATTCCCACCCTGGGCAGGCGATTTCGCTAAGTGCCTGTCGGGGAAATGACGATAGAGCCTGAGAATCCAAAGTAGTGCAGAGCATACCAGTCGACTGGGCATGGAGCCTCCGGCTTCGTCCGAGCTGTCCGGAGCTCGGTCCTTTGGAATGGGCAGCAATCCTGCGGGGACATTATGCGGTCTTACAATCATTCCGCCCATTGGATGGTCGTGGCTTTGTCTTCCGATGGCCTCATCTCCTCCCTCTCGAACACTGCTGAGCAGCTTACCGGTTACTCGGCGCATGAGCTTGTCGGACGGCCGGTTACCGTGATTCTGGCGGACCGGTCCGTCTTCGAAGTCCCACAGATGATGAGGGCCGCAGTGGATTGGGGTGTATGGAACGGGGAGATCATGCATCGCAACCGCAGCGGTAAGTCGTTCAAGGTTGAGGCAAGCCTGACGCAGCTCACCAGCCGCGAGAACAGCTCGGCCGGATTCCTCCTGCTCTCCGCTCTCCCTCAGAAGTCCACGGGCAGCGCAGTCAACGCCACCATTTGCGAGGTGTCGGACTATCTGCGCGAAACCGCCCACGAGCTGAACAATCCGCTGGCAGTGATGATGGGCTTCACCCAGCTGATTCTGCTTGACTTGCGGTGCGAGGGCAAGATGCGCTCCGACATGGAACGCTTATACGCGGAAATGAAGCGGATCGTCCAAACCGTGGAAAAAATTCAGTCCTACGCTCTCTCCCTGCAGGAAGAACAACCGGAGTTCGCCCAGTCGCGCAAAACGAGCTGAGCCGCAGCGTCTTGCGATGCTCGCGGCCCGCCGACAATCAATAGCGATAGCCCATGCTCGTGATCTGCTCGATGGCCTGGGAATTCACACGAATCTTGCCTGCCTTCTGCAAGCCGTCGGTAATGCGACGGATGTATTCCTGGAAGTAGGCGTCCCTGGCCATACCCAAAGCTGAATCCTGCAACGTCGATTTCTGCTTCGCGTACTCAGCTTCATTGAAGGGGGTCTTGGATTTGACCTGAAGCACGGCTGCCTGTTTTCCCCCTCCAATAAGGATGCTGCCGCTGATGCCGCCGACTGGCAGGTTGAAAGCCGCAGCCGTGAACTCGGGAGAGGATCCAAGCTCCGGCGTCGGCGTTCCGTCGCGTTTGAATGAGGTGCTGGTCTTCAGGGCCAATCCTGCCTTTTGAGCGGCCTTCGCCAGGTCATTCAGGCTCTTCGCTTCATCGGATAACGCCTTGGCTTGGGTCTGGAGCAGCTCAGCCGCTTTCTCCTCGATGTAATCCTTCTTCACCGCCTGCTCGGATTCCTTGAACTCCGGGGGTTTGGGCAGATTAATCTGGAGCAGCTTGGGGATTGCGGTTCCCATCGGCAATTCGATCGCCTTGCCCAAGGCATTCACTTCTTTCAGCCGGAACACTTCATCGAGGAAATCCTGAGACAGGCCGGCGGCGTAAGGATCCGAACCCCGGCTCAGGAAGGCTGTCTCCTTGATCTGAGAGGGAATATTCAGGCTCTTGGCGATGACTGCGAGGTCCTTTTGGGTTTCCGCCATCTTTTGAGCTTCGGCTGCCTTGCTCTTTACGATCTCCGTGGCCTTATCGATCTGGATTGAGCGAATCAGCGAGGGCAGGCTCGTCTGCTTATCCGGGATGTTGTGCTTGAGGGCCTTGATGATGTGATACCCGTAATCGGTGCGCACCAGGCCGGAGATTTCCCCGGGTTTGAGGGAGAAGGCGGCATCCTCGAAGGGCTTCATCATGCGCCCGCGCGTGAACGCGCCCAGGTTTCCGCCTTGCGGCTGGGATGTTTCATCCTCGGAGAATTTCTTCGCCAGAGTAGCGAAATCATCGCCCGCCTTAGCTTGTTTCAGAACCTCTTCGGCCTTGGCTTTCACTTCGGCGTCCTTCGACGCATCGGTCACTCTAAAGAGAATGTGGCTGGCGTCGACGCTTTCCTCGCGGATCTCCGGAGGCTGCCGCGACCACTCATCGTCAATCTCCCGATCTGAGGCCTGCTGGGTCGAAGCGATTTCGGATACAGGAAACAGCAAGTACTGAACGCGCCGTTCTTCTTTGATGTGATACTTGTCTTTGTTGGCTTCGAAATACTTGCGCAGATCGGCCTCTGATGGGCTGATCTTCTTCTTGACGGCTTCCTTTTCGAATAGCACGAACTGCGCCTGCGCTTCCTGGTTCTGGCGCGCAAAATTTTCGCGCAGCAGTTCCTCGGGAACGCTGAGGGAGTCAGCAAACAGGTTCGTGATCTTTGAGGAAAGCAGCATGTAGCGAACGCCGTCTTCGAATTGCCGGACATCGACGTTGTTTGCCGCCAGCATTTGCTTGTAGGCATCCACTCCGATGAATCCGCCCTGGTTCCGCAAGCTCGGATTGGACTCGATGGCCCGGCTCACCTCCTCGGGGGTAATGTCCAGACCCAAGCGCTTGGCGGCATAGGTAACAACTCGAACCTGGATCAGAGCCTGCAGGGCCTGGCGGTCTACCCCCAGCCGTTTCAGAGTCTCAGGATCGGTTTTGTTTTTCCCACCGGCGCTATAGTTTTCCACAAAGCGCCGATAGGTGTCGTAGTAGTCCTTCATCGAGATGGTCTCGCCGGCTACAGTGGCAGCGGAATTGTCGAATCCCTGGGTGCCGATGTTTTGTCCTGGGACGAAGAACAGCAACATACCCAAGCCGAGACTGATAATAACGAGCCATAAGACTAGCTTAAGCCGCTTCTTGCGGCGCATGAGGTCCAACATGCCGGGTCATCGCCTCCAACGAAAATAGCTAAAACAACACATTATATCATACGGGCTGCATCCGCAAGACAGTGATTCTTCAGGGGGTCGTCATTGCAGTGGTCTGAGGCTTGACATCGGGATGCATGCCGGATCAAAGTAGCCTGGCGACAGAGGGCCGGATCATTTATGGCTGTTCCGCTCCCCTCGGTTCACCCCGCCCAGGGGGGATGGGAAAGTGTGTTTCCGTTTCATCTTAGGGCCGGATTGGATATAATAGTCTTTTCCCTGCTCCTTAAAGAATAGGGAAAAGATGGGGATAGCGGCATCGTTCCCAGGCACTGAGTCGGGATTTTCGCGAGTTTCATGCTTCAGCATTTTCAGCCCCGGGTGACCGGAGGAGCGTGGGAGTCTCGCCGGGAACACTGCCTCGAGTCAGCGGCTGGGGCTCCCTTGGCTGCAATGTGCATAGTGTCGCCATTTTCGATGAATGTGGTTTTGAGAATACCGAGGGCTTAGGTCCCTGGAATGAGGGATTCGAGCTGTCGTCGGGGCGACGGCAGCGTCGTGGGTGCCAGGGGCAATCCCCGCAGTAATAGTGATATGTCTGAAGATTTGAAAATCTGCGTCATTTACAGGGATGAACCGCCGGCGGTCCTCGACCAACCGACTCCGGACGGGTTGCCCTGGCGCTTTGAAATTTGCGCGGAAAACGCCGTCCTGCACCATCCGGCATCCACGCGGCAGGATTGTTTCGCCGTCTTGTTTCCCTGGGATGGTTCCTCCGGGCTTCGCAATGCCCTGGCCGGGATTTTTCCGGCAGCCGAGTTTGTCGGGTACTTGAATTCGAGAGCCATGGCGACCGACGAGCCGCTTCAGAAGGTGGACGGTACCTTAGTTGTGAGGCTGCCCATGAGTCTGTCCTTTGCCCGCCATATGCTCGACAGCTTCGCAGCCATCCACGAGTCGCGGACAGCTCTGGAGCTGCTGCACTGCCGTGCGGACGACCTCCAGACATTTTTCGATGCCTTTGTCGACCTGATACAGTCCGCATCGGTCGTTGCCGACCGCAAGACAGCAATGACCCACCTCCTCCATAAGATCATCCGCAGGCTGCACGCGGAAGAGGGCCTCATTTACCTCCGGAGCGAAGAAGGACAGATCCTGGAGCGGGCATACTGGACCAACAATATCAAGGATATCGATCTGTTCGAGAACGAGGCCAACGGCGCGATTATCGAGCACGTGGTGAAGACGGGCGCGCCTTACCAGGACAACGGATACGAGTTTGAGATCAAGGTTCCTTTCAGCACGGAAAGCCGTTTCATTCGCTCGATCCTCTGCCTTCCTCTGATCTGCCAGGATCAAAAGATCGGTGTGATCGAGGTGCTCAACAAGGTTGGGGGCGTGTTCACGGAGGAGGACCGGGCTCTGTTGGAAATGTTGGTGGAACCGCTCGCGGTGGCCATAGGCACGATTCACATGTTCGACGATACCGAGCGCCTGACCATCACGGATGATTTGACCAAGTTGTACAACTATCGGTACCTGATGCAATATCTGGAGGCCGAAGTGAAGCGTTGCCTGCGATACAAGAAAAGGGTATCGCTCCTCTTCATCGATGTGGATGGATTCAAGCAAATCAACGATTCGTTCGGCCATCTGGTAGGCAGTCGGGCGTTAGCCGAGATAGGGCAAGTCCTGCGCAGGATCCTTCGTGAGACGGATGTCGTGGGAAGGTATGGTGGGGATGAATTTGTGGTGGTGTTGCCGGAAACGCCGCTCAATGGCGCTTTGGTGATAGCAGAGCGCATCCGGAAGAAGATCGAGGATTACGAGTTTGTCGCGCAGGACCTCAGCATCCATCTGACGATCAGCTTGGGTGTCGCCAACTGCCCGAAGCACACGCTTACCGCTGAAGGGCTTATTAAAAAGGCCGATGCCGCCATGTATCGCGCGAAGGAGCTTACCAAAAACAGCATCAAGGTGGCCGTATAGGGAATTATGAATTTTCGATCATTGTTCGGTTTTTTCTCCAGCGACCTGGCAATCGATTTAGGCACAGCCAACACTCTTGTGTATGCCAAGGGGCGCGGGATTGTCGTCAATGAGCCGTCGATTGTCGCGCTGGACAAGGTCAATAAAAGGGTTTTAGCCGTGGGCCGGGAGGCCAAGGAAATGCTTGGGCGCACTCCGGCCGATATCGTGGCGGTAAAACCCATGAAGGACGGAGTCATTGCCGATTTCGATGTCACCGAGGTGATGTTGAAATATTTCATCAAGCAGGCTCATGGCCGCAACCACCTCCTGAGTCCGCGCATCGTCATCGGGATTCCTTCCGAAATCACGCAAGTGGAAAAACGGGCGGTCCAGGAGTCCGCCCTGCGTGCCAAGGCGAGCGAGGTCTATCTGGTCCAGCAAGCCATGGTTGCGGCGATCGGCGCCGGGCTGCCGATCACCGAGGCCTGCGGGAATATGATCGTCGATATTGGTGGCGGGACCACGGACATTGCCGTGATATCGCTCTCCGGCATTGTTTACAGCCGCAGCGTGCGCGTGGCGGGGAATGAAATGGATGAAGCGATCATCCAGTACATCAAGCGGAAGCACAACCTGCTGATCGGAGAGCGGACCGCGGAGTCGGTCAAGATCCAGATCGGGTCGGCCACCCCGCTGGAGCGGCCGCTGACGCTCGAGATCAAGGGGCGCAACCTGATCGAGGGCGTCCCCAAGTCCGTGGTTATCACGGACGAAGAGATCCGCGAGTCGCTCAGCGACAGCATCGGCATCATCATCAATGCGATCAAGGTGGCGCTCGAGCGCACGCCGCCCGAGCTTTCGGCCGACATCATGGACCGCGGCATCGTGCTTACCGGCGGTGGAGCGCTCCTGAAGCGCTTTGATAAGAAGATCTCGGATGAAACCGGGCTTCCGGTTTTCGTTGCCGAGGACCCTCTCTCCTCGGTGGTGCTGGGGACCAGCAAAATGCTGACGGATTTCAGAATGCTCCGGAGGATTTGTGTCCCTTGAGTTCGCTTCGAAGAGCGAAGGGCGGGTTCTCTATGTGGTGATCGGGCTCCTGCTGCTGCATCTGACCCTGATCTCCATACAGGTCGAGGACCCTTCGGGCACGCTGCTCTTCAAGCGATGGGTATTGCAGGCAGGGGCGCCTATCCTGAACGGCTCTTCGAACCTGTTTCGTGAACTTGGAGACCTTTGGACTGGATACCTCTGGCTCCACGGCGCGCGCGCGGAGAACGCGCAGCTGCAGGAGCGCGTCCGCGAGCTTGGGTTGCTCAACCGCAGCCTGCAGCAGGTCCAGGAGGAAAATCTACGGCTGCAGCGGCTTCTCGCCTTCAGCGCCGTGGCGCCTTACCAGACAGTCGGAGCTCGTGTTGTCGGACGAGCGCCCAACTTCCTGGCCAATACGCTCTACCTGGACCGGGGGGCTGCGGATGGCATCCGCAGCAACCAGCCGGTGGTTTCCGATGCCAGCGTCATCGGACGCACGGTAGTGGTTGCCGGCAATGGCTGCCAGGTCCAGTTGATTACGAATGGGGACGCCTCTGTGGGAGTGATGATCGAGCGCACCCGTGCTCCGGGAGTTGTGCGAGGCACCGAAAACCTGTTGCTGGATCTGAATTACATCAGCAATACCGCAGAGGTAAATATCGGCGATATCATCCTCACCTCCGGTCTGGACGGTATCTACCCGAAAGGATTGCCGATCGGCAAAGTTGTAGATTCGCAAAAAGGCAAAACCGGATTCCGAACCATCCGTGTTCAACCGAGCGCCGACCTGGTCCGCTTGGAAGAAGTCCTGATTCTGCTCGGTCCGCCAAAACCTGCGCCGTCCCCCCCGGCGCCTGTCACGGGCAAATAGTGGGCGGTGACTTATGAAATACCTATTTCTGGCCGGTTCGTCTTTCCTCGCGATCATAGCCCAGATGGTCATGGGCAATAACTTCTTCCTGCTCAGTTTCGTCGACCTGTCGCTGATCCTGATTGCCTACTGGGCTCTCTATCGCAGCCGCACGCAAGCGCTTTTTGTCGGCTCCCTCACGGGGATTCTGCAGGATGCAGTCCTCGGCTGGCCGCTGGGATACAACGGATTCGGTAAAACGTTGGCCGCCTTCGTCATTGCAGAGGCATCCCGGCGCTTCAATATCGAGGGGATATGGATACGGTTTCTTCTGGTGGCTGCATCCGGTTGCGTAAGTTCCCTCAGCATGTTCATGCTGTTCTTGCTCCTGCAGCGTTCTACCAGCAGCATTTTCCTCAGCGCTTCGCTGATGCAGGCCTTGATCACGGCCGGCGTCAGCGCAATGCTTTTCGCGGCCCTCGATGCCTATAAGCAGCTTTACACCAAGAAGATCGGCTGATGGTTAAGCTCCAGTTGGAAACCAACCGCCAGGCGATCGGCCGGCGGCTGAATTGGCTTTACCCTCTGCTAATCGTGCTCTTTGCAGCGCTTGGGGTGCGCCTCTGGTGGTTGCAGATCCTTCAGGGCGCAACCTACGAGCGCATGGCGGAGCAAAACCGGATTCGCAGCATCCAGGTGGTGGCACCCCGCGGACCGATCCTTGACCGCAACCGCATCCCGCTCGTGGACAACCGGCCCTCTCTTAACATCCTGCTCTATCGGGAGATGATGAAAGACCTGGCGGCTACGACAGAGTATGTCGGGAAGCTGGGGATATCCGCCGATGATCTGGCGGCGCAGCTGCGCCGCAACCGGCGAGCAGGGTCCTTTCAGCCGATTGTCATCAAGGAGGATGTCGGAATCGAGGATGTCTCGTTTGTCGAGGCCCACAAGTGGGAACACCCGGAGATACATCTGGGGCCGGCGCCGCGCCGGCTTTACCGTTACAGCAGCCTGGCCGCCCATGTCCTGGGGTATGTCGGCGAGGTCTCTGAAGAGGAACTTGCTGGCAGCACTTTCCCGGGAATTCAGGGGGGTGACTTGGTAGGGAAAATCGGCGTAGAGCGAGTCTATAATGAGTGTCTCACCGGCCAGCATGGGTCCCGCGAGGTTCTTGTCGACAGCCTGGGCCGTGAGGTGGGCGTCGTGGCCGAGAAGGACGCCGTCATCGGCGGCGACCTGACCCTCACGCTCGATTTTGACCTGCAGGCGCAGGCCGAGGCCCTCCTGGACGGCAGTGTCGGGGCGATCATCGCCATGGACCCACGCAGCGGGGAGATCCTGGCTATGGCCGGAGCCCCTGCTTTCGATCCGAATACCTTCAAGGAAGACTGGGCGGTCCTCAAGAATGACCCAAAGCATCCTCTGCAGAATCGTGCCGTCCAAAACACATACCCGCCCGGTTCGATTTTCAAGCTGGTCATGGCGGAGGCCGGTCTTGGCGAAGGGGTGATTGATGACAGCACTCGTATCTTCTGCCATGGATCGGCAGTGTTTTACGATGCCGTCCGCCATTGCTGGAGCGAAGCGGGCCACGGCTACATGGATCTGGAAGGCGCCATCGCCCACTCGTGCAACATTTTCTTCTATACGTTGGGGCAGCGGATCGGGATCGAAAAGATCTCGAGGCACGCCAAAGCTCTGGGCTTCGGCGAGAAGACCGGAATCGATCTTCCGGCAGAGCGCTGGGGCGTCGTGCCCCCGGGCCCCCGGTGGTTTGCCGGTGAAACCATTTCCGTTGCGATCGGCCAGGGGCCGATCAGCGCCACTCCCCTGCAAGTGCTCCGTGCGGTCAGTGCCATCGCCACGGATGGGAAGCTGGTCACTCCCCACCTCCTGCTGCGCGCTGAAAAAAGCCCTGCCGCCACTGCTTCGTGGCCACAGAAACAACTTCCGATCGCTCCCGAAAACGCCCGCAAGATCCGGGCAGGGATGTGGGCGAGCGTGAACAGCAATGGTACCGGCCACAGCGCCGCGCTTCCCGGCCTGGACATCTGCGGCAAGACGGGAACGGTGCAGGTGATCAGCGCCGAGCGCCGGAAGGAGCTCAAGTCAGATCCCGCAGCGTTTGAAAATCACGCCTGGTTCGCCGGATTCGCCAGTCGCGATAATCCTGAGATCGCCATCGTTGTTTTCCTGGAGCACGGTGGCGGCGGCGGCGCCGCAGCGGCCCCAATGGCTAAGGTGATGTTCCGGCTTTATTTCGACAAGAAAAGCCACCCGGAAATCGTCACCCAGGTCGCCTCTCGTGGAGCCGGAGGGGAAGCCCGATGATAGTGAACCGGCGCATGCTGATTAGTTTCGATTGGCTCTGGTTTCTCTCCCTGCTTCTCCTGTCTGCGGCTGGGCTCACGGCCATCTGGAGTACGACTCAGGGGACCGGCATCAGCTACTACCTTGGCCGCCAGATTATCTATCTGTGCCTGTCTTTGGTGGTTTTCCTGATTTTTCTTTACTTTGATTACCATATTTACACCGACTTCATCACGTTTGCCTACCTGGGAGGGCTTTTCCTCCTTGCGTTGGTGCTTGTGGTCGGCCGCACGGTTCACAACAACAAGAGCTGGCTCAACCTGGGAGTTCTGACCTTCCAGCCTTCCGAACTGATCAAGATCCTGGTCATCCTGGCGCTGGCCAAGTACTACGCCGCAACCGACCGTGATCATCTCGATCTGTCCGAGCTTGGGATAGGCGGTTTGATCACTCTGGCGCCCATGATCCTGGTAATCCTTCAGGGGGATCTGGGCACCGCGATCACTTTTTTGCCGATCTACGCCGGTCTTTCGTTCCTGGGCGGGCTGAAACGCAGACATGTCCTGGTGCTTCTGATCGCTGCCGCGATACTTTTGCCCGCCGGTTGGATGATGCTCAAGGACTATCAGAAAGGGCGCATTCAGACGGTGCTCAATCCCTCAAGCGACCTACGGGGTTTGGGATATCAGCCCCAACAATCCAAGATCGCCATCGGATCCGGCAGGTTTTTCGGCAAGGGATTCAAACAGGGGACTCAGGGGCAGCTGGGCTTTCTCCCGGCGCGGCATACCGATTTTGTTTTTGCCGTATTGTCCGAGGAGAGAGGATTCATCGGCAGCCTTTCCCTCCTCGGGATGTTCCTGTTTGTCTCGCTGCGGCTCCTGCGCGCGGGAAGGGAGGCCAAGGATAAAATCGGCTCGATGATCATCATGGGGGTACTGTCACTCTTCCTCTTCCACGTGTTGGTGAATGCCGGCATGGTGATGGGATTACTGCCTATTGCAGGAATTCCGCTGCCGTTCATCAGCGCCGGGGGGTCGTCTTTACTGGCGTTTTTTATTGCCATGAGTCTGAGCATGAACGTCAGCATGAGGCGCTTCGTAAACTGATCCCCGCTCCGGGGTGTAATCGGAAGTGGGAGTCACTCCTGGAGAAATCAAAACAAAGACGCCACGGATTCCACGGATTTGTTAAATAATTCTCAATCATGTGCCGGGGCAGGTCGCTTCAGTTCAAACGTATCATCTGCCAGGCTTATTGAATCTGTGGAATCTGTGGAATCCGTGGCGTTTTTGCTTTTTCGCCCAATTTGCTCTGAAAGCGGCGGCAAGCAACTGAGTCCCACTTCCAATTGCACCCCCGGCACCGGGAGAGATTGAATTCGGCGGCTATGTCATTTATAATTTGTGTGTTATGGCAAACCGAAGGGACTCATGCTTATAGGCAATGACGAGTTTGCCGAAGAGTTTTCCCCGCTGTCGACCTGCCCTGAAGCGGCCATATCCAGGATCTTTGTGTAACCGGACTACGGGCCGTCGGGCACGATGAGGGGTTGTTGTTTACTGAGTGATCTGTCAGTCGAAGGGATTGACATAATAGCAGGCGCATACAACCAAAAACGGAAGTTGTCTGCGGCCGGCAGGATTTGCATTTCAAGAACGGGATGGTTTTGCGGGAAAAACACCTGCTTTGTTCGGGTAGATGATTGCGTTGACTTGCTGCGGATGCGCTGACGAATCGCCGGGTTATCTCTCCCGGTGCGCAGCCGTAACGCGCCATGCGGACGACATGGATAGTATCGCGGGGAACAGCCGGCACCGCCGTGCCGGTCCAGGTTATCCATTATCGAGCCTGCAATAGGGGGCTCCCCCCCCGCTGAAGAGTCGAGAAGGTTCCCCCACATGGGGCCTGAGGTCTAGTCCGATACCCCTTCTGCAGCCTGGTGTTTCAGCAAGAGATTATCAGTTTGTCAAAACATGCGTTCTCAGCCCTGCTGGTCTGAGAACCTCAGTCCACGCCAGACGCCCGTCCTGCCTCCGCAACCATGGGAGCCATTCATGATTAAGGAAATGATCGTCAACAGCACTTCGCTGGAGACGAAAGTCGCAATTCTGGAGGATGACCAGCTCGCCGAACTCTACATCGAGCGCAACCGGAATCGGGGAATCCTGGGGAACATCTATAAGGGACGGGTTACGAAGGTACTGCCCGGCATGCAGTCCGCTTTTGTGCAAATCGGGCTCGAGAAAGATGCTTTCCTTTACGTCTCGGATTTTGTGGAAGATACCGAAGAATACGAAAAGGTGTTCGGCGAAGCTGAGGAAAAAGCCGAATCGGCCCTGGCGGAAACCGAAGTTCAGGAACGTCCCATTCGGCGGGACAGGGAGCGGGACCGGAAACCAGAGAAGCCGCGCTGGCGTGAACGGCGGGAGCGATCCGAGGCCGGTCGGCCCGCCCCTCCCCCTGCCCCTGCGGAAGATGAGCCTCCCGTTCAGGTGGAACGCTGGAAGCTGTTGCAGGAAACGGAAGGGACCCGGCAAAACGATCCTGAGCTTGCCGGGCGGTTTGAGCCTGCCGAAATGCCGGCACCGACCATAGTGTCCCGCGGCCTGGCCGCAGATTTGCAGGAAATTCCGATCGAGGAGCCTGCGAGCGCGCCGCCGGGAGATCCGCGGAGCCAGCTTGAACAGCCCGCTCCTGCCTCCGAATCCTGCGAGCCGTCTCCCCTAGACAGCGCAACCCTGGGAGATAGCGGCAACGGCGTGCTGCCGTTCTCCATGAATGGACAGGAGGGAGGAGGCAGCTTCAGTGCGCGCCGCAGGGGACCCGGCGCGCGCAGGAAGCGCTATGCCGCCGCTCGTCATACCCACAAGCCGGAGCGCCAGTCGATTGATGACATGTTGCGCGAGGGCCAGGAAATCCTGGTACAGGTTGCGAAAGAGCCGATCGCGAAGAAGGGAGCGCGCGTCACCAGCCATATCGCCCTTCCGGGCAGATACCTTGTGTACATGCCAACCGTGGATCATGTGGGTGTTTCGCGCAAAATCGGGTCCGAGGCGGAGAGGCTCCGTCTGCGCGATGTGATCCTCAAGCATCGCGATCGCTTTATGGGCGGAGTGATCGTTCGGACTGCGGCCGAGGAGCATAGCGAGGAAGACCTGACCAGCGATCTGAGCTACCTGGTGAAGGTCTGGGAGGACATCCGCTCGCGGGCAGAGAAAGTATCCGCGCCGCGCATGATCCACTCGGAACTGAGCCTGGTCCAGCGTCTCCTGCGGGACCAGTTCTCCTTTGAGTTTGCCAGCATCCGGGTCGATGACGAGATCGAATTCCAGAACATGGTCGAGTTCGTCGACAAAATCTATCCAAACCTGATCCATCGGGTGAAGCTGTACACCAAGGACAACCATATCTTCGACGAGTTCGGCATCACGTCCGAGATCGACAAGCTGTTGCAGCCGAAAATCTGGCTGAAGAGCGGCGGCTATATCGTCATCAATCAGACCGAAGCCCTGGTCAGCATCGACATCAATACCGGCAAGTTCGTAGGGAAGGGCAACAGCCTGGAAGAGACCATCACCCGAACCAACATCGAGGCAGTGAAGGAAATCGTCAAGCAGATACGCCTGCGGGACCTGGGGGGCATTATTGTCATCGATTTTATCGATATGGACGAGCGCAAGAACCGGAAGCGGGTTATGGAAGCGCTGTCCCTCGAATTGTCGCGCGACAAGGCTCCCAGCAAGATTCTGGAGTTTAATGAGTTCGGTCTGGTTGCCATTACCCGCAAGCGGGTCAAACAGTCGCTCGAGCGCGCTCTCTGCCAGCCTTGCCCCTATTGCTCCGGCTCGGGCATGGTCAAGTCCGTCGCCACCACCTGCTACCAAATCTACCACGAGCTGGAGAAAATGAAGGGATCGCTGCGCGAGCACCATGAAGTCATGCTGCGCGTCAGCCCTGATGTGGCCAAAGCCCTGCGTGATTCCGAAGCCAGCGTCCTGGAGGAAATGCGCGCCCTGCTGAAACGCGACGTGCTCGTCAAATCCGATCCGAGCTTGCACATTGAGCACTTCAATATCGTCACCTGACACCAGAAGCCGACATAGGAGAACAAGATGCGACGCTCCCTCCGGAACATCGCGGCAAGCCTTACTTTTGCCATGTGGTTCCTTCTTGAGGCCGGCATCCCAGGCCCCGCGGCCCGGGATCTGCCGCAGTCGGCTGCCGCATACAGCAGCCAGTTTTTCAGCGGCTTGCGATGGCGCAATATCGGGCCGAATCGGGGCGGCCGCTCGATCGGAGTTGCCGGCATTCCCAGCCGTCCGCTCGAATACTATTTCGGTGCGACCGGCGGCGGTCTGTGGAAGACGACGGATGGCGGCAATGCATGGAGGCCCGTGACCGACAACACCATCAGGACTTCGTCGGTCGGGGCTGTTGCTGTCTCCGAATCGAATCCCGACATCGTGTTCATCGGCACGGGTGAAACACAGCTGCGCGGCAACATCATACAGGGGGATGGCCTCTACAAGTCGACGGACGGCGGCAAGACGTGGATGCCGAGCGGACTCGCAGATACGCAGGCGATCGGCCGCATTCGCATTCACCCCGCCAATCCAGACATCGTCTACGTCGCGGCTCTCGGCCACCCATTCGGCCCCAATGCGGAACGCGGCGTATTCCGGTCGCGTGACGGCGGTAAGACCTGGCTCAAAATCCTCTTTCGCAGTGATCGTGCGGGCGCCGTCGATCTCTGCTTCGACCCGAAGAATCCTCAAGTGCTGTACGCAGGCATCTGGGAGGTGTTCCGCACGCCCTACTCGCTGTCGAGCGGGGGACCGGATAGCGGCCTGTACAAGACCACCGATGGCGGCGACACCTGGATCCCGATCACGCGGAATCCCGGGCTGCCCAAAGGCATCGTCGGTAAGATCGGCGTCTCTGTCTCCGGCGCGGACCCTGACCGTGTGTGGGCGATCATCGAGGCCGAGGACGGCGGCATCTTTCGTTCCGATGATGCGGGCGCGACCTGGACGAAAGTAAGCGACGAACGGCGCTTCCGCCAGCGGGCGTTTTATTACAGCCGCCTCTACGCCGATCCCAAAAACCGCGACCGGGTTTACGTCTTGAACACCGGATTTTACCGGTCGGACGATGGCGGGAAAACATATACGACCATCCGGCCGCCGCATGGCGATAACCATGATCTGTGGATAGCGCCCAACGATCCGCTGAGGATGATCAATGCAAACGACGGCGGCGCGAACGTCTCGGTGAACGGCGGCGAAACCTGGACGGCGCAGCGATATCCGACGGCGCAGCTCTACCACGTGGCCACGACGGCGCACATCCCGTATCACGTGTGCGGCGCCCAACAGGACAACAGCACGGCGTGTGTGCCGGTCAACGGCAACGGCGACGAGTTCTACGCGGTCGGAGGCGGGGAAAGCGGCTACATTGCGCCCGACCCGCGCAACCCCAACATCTTCTATGCGGGAAGTTACGGGGGGTTGATCACACGCTACGACCGGTCCACGGGCCAGATGCGCCAGATCCATGTGTGGCCCGAAAATCCGATGGGCCATTCTGCGAAAGACATCCGGGAGCGTTTCCAATGGACATTCCCGATCGTCTTTTCGCCGACCGATCCGCGCGTGCTCTACGTAGGGTCGCAGCATCTCTGGCGGAACACAACGGAGGGCCAGAGCTGGGAGCAGATCAGCCCCGACCTGACGCGGGCCGATCCGAAGACCATGGGCCCCTCCGGCGGTCCCATTACCCTTGATCAGACCGGCGTCGAAACCTATGCGAGTATCTTCACAATTGCGCCGTCCATAAAAGATCCGAACACAATCTGGACCGGGTCAGATGACGGAATCCTCGCCATCACACGCGACGGCGGAAAGAACTGGCAGCGTGTGACGCCCCCGGAACTGCCGGACTTTGCCCGCATCAGTCTCGTGGATGCCTCACCCCATAAGCCGGGGACGGCGTACATCGCAGCGAACCGGTATCAGCAGGATGATTGGGCCCCGTACATTTACAGGACCGACGACTACGGCCGGACATGGAAGAAAATCATCGACGGCATCGGGCCGCGCGATTTTGTCCGTGCCGTCCGCGAGGATCCAAAGCGTCCTGGCCTGCTCTTCGCCGGCACTGAGCACGGCATCTATATGTCTTTCGATGACGGCGACAACTGGCAATCACTGTCGCTGAATCTGCCGGTAACGCCGGTCCACGACCTCATGGTCAAGAATACCGATCTCGTGATTGCGACGCACGGCCGCTCTATGTATGTGCTCGACAATATCGAGGTGCTGCGCCAGCTCACGCCGGCCGTGGCGCAGTCGAATTTCTTCCTGTTCGTTCCTGCGGATGGGATGCGCTCCGTAAGCCAGGGGGTCATGATCGACTATTACCTGAAACAGCCGGCCGACAAGTTGAGCATCGAAATCCTGGATGCGCGCGGAAACCTAGTGGCCGCATTCACAGGCGCTCGACCGGATGAGAAACAGAAACCAGAGGCACCGGCAGCCGGCGCTGGAGATGATTCCCCCCAGGCTGCTGCGCCGGCGCGAGTCACGGTGCGGGCCGGCATGAACCGGTTCGTGTGGGACATGCGATACCCCGATGCAACCGGATTTCCGGGGATCATCCTGTGGGCGGGCAGCCTGCGCGGCCCGATTGCGCCGCCTGGCAATTACCAGGTCAGGCTGACGACCGCCGGACAAGCGCAGATGCAATCGTTTGCCATCGTCAGGAATCCCATGCTGACGGACATCACGGACGCCGGCCTGCAGGAGCAGTTCGCGCTGGCCCTGCAGATCCGCGACAAGCTGAGCGAGGCCAACGGTGCGGTGGTACGCATCCGCGCGCTGAAAGCCCAGATTGCCGACCGGCTTGGCAAGCTCGACAGGGAGAAGAATGCCCAGGTCATCGGCGAAGGCGAATCACTGGGGCAGATCCTGACCGGGATTGAAGGTGAGATCTACCAGTATCGGAACCAAAGCAGCCAGGATCCCCTCAACTTTCCGATCAAATTGAACAATAAGCTTGCGGCGCTCATGGGTGCGGTGCAAAGCGCCGACGCACGGCCTACCCGCCAGTCCCATGAGGTCTTCAAGGATCTGTCAACCCGTCTGGGTGTACAACTCGAGCGCCTCGATTCCGCCACGAAAACGGCGGTGCCGGCGTTTAATACATTGCTGGCCTCGCGCAAGCTGGAACCGATCAAGATTCCTTAATACTCCGTTTCATAAATACGGCCATATAAATGGTTGAGAAGCAACCATCGCAAATGGACGCAGCGCGGCCGGCGACTACGACAACAACAACCACGAAATACACGGCGCGGCATAGCCGCAACCAAAGCCAGAGTTCACCGCAGAGCCGCGGAGGAAAGGAGCCTCGAAGAGGCGGCAGACCATAGCCCCGGCCGTGAGGCCGGGGTGTCCAGGCAATGGGAACAAGCGCCGAAGGT
>CAYGWQ010000038.1:0-25035 GCA_964353465.1 uncultured Acidobacteriota bacterium
TGCCGGGGCTCTTTCAATGCAACATCCTATCCGGGGGCTTGCGCCCCCGGCTACTGTCTTTCGGCCCCTCCGGGGCTTTGCCGCGTATTCTCGGAGGTCTCCGGGGCTGCGCTGCGTAATCTCCGAGGCCTCAGGGCCTGCCCCGCGAACCACACTTCATTCGGATTCAAAACGATGGTCTGATGATCCGATTCCCGGCAAGAGATCAGCGTTTCGGCGGGATCGGGTCCGGCACCTTGTTCTGGACAGGTTTCAGCGATTGGAGATAGGCGAACATCGCCTTCAGATCGGCATCGTTCAGCTTGCTGTAATTTTGCCAGGGCATGAGCGGCAGAATATCGCGGAGCACTCCTTTGTGCTTGCCGGTTCTCAGGCTGTTGATGAAAGCAGCTTCGGTCCAGCTGCCCAGACCCGTATTTTTATCGGGCGTGAGGTTTGCGGAGAAGCTTGCTCCCCAAGGCCCGGCCCAGCCGGTAAAATCGTTGGTCGTGAGCGCACCCCATGCCGTCGGGGAAATCGCTCCGGCGGGAATGGCAGGAATCTTGGTATTCGCAGGCGCGCCTGAAAGCCTCTTGTTCATGTCAGGCGCCGGTCCTTTGGGCGTGAAGAGCTTCGGACTGTGGCAGTCGTCGCAGCCACCCAATGTGATGAGATATTCACCACGCGTTACTTGATCCTTCGTCGCTACCGGCGCCATCTGATCCGCGAGGCTGCTGTTCCAAACCATGAAGAAAACAGCCGCAAAACTGCAAAGCGCCAGGACAGCCACATACGTACGTTTCGTTCTCATAACCACCTCCTGTGAAAACTGCATTGCTATAAGGGTAAATACTGGTATTTCCTAAGCAAGTCAGGCTTTGCGCAAGAAAGGTTTTCATTGCGCTTAGATAGTTTTTGTCGCGAAATTCGTTGTCCGATCCGAGCGTCGGCTGGATTGAAGTCAAATGTGGAGGCGGGCTTTAGCCCTTAAGCGCTAAGATAAGTTCCAATACTTGGACCTCGACCTGGACCTCGACGTGGTCCTGGACCAGACGAATCGAGCTAAGCAATTGTGCGTAATGCATTTAGTTCAATAACATCGATTCGGAAGACACCCAGGCTCAGTCCACGTCGAAGTCCAAGTCCAGGTCCAAGGCCAAGTCAGCGATGCCGAAATGACTTAACTTAGCGCTTAAGGGCTTTAGCCAGTGCATTGAGGATAACAACCGCGATACAGTCGATTTCGTGAGCATAATTCATGTGTTTTTAAGGCGATGTGTGGATAGAAGCACCGATCCCTCATTCAGGCATACCGGGAACGGGCTGAAGCCCGCCCGCACATGATTAGTCCGGTTGACGGTCGATTCGGCCCCAAAATAGCATTTCGCAACACAAACTAAATAGGGAACCATGGTGAGACCCTGACAGGGCCGGGCACGACAGGCCAGGCGCGCGCCTGATGGCAAGCTGCTGAAGGAGGACCCGATGTACTATCCGTTCTGGGATGTGCCGGCCGGCTACGGCATCCTGATGGCGAGCGTTGCCATCCTTCACGTATTTATCTCTCACTTTGCCATCGGTGGCGGCTTTTTTCTGATCGTGTCGGAGCGTGCGGCACGCAAGGCGGGCGACCCGGCCCGCCTGGAGTTTCTGGAGAGGCTCAGCAAGTTTTTTGCGCTTGCCACGCTGGTAGCCGGCGCACTCACCGGCGTCGGCATTTGGTTTATCATCGGGCTTCTGAACCCTGCGGCCGTGGCGGTGCTGATTCACAATTTCGTCTGGATCTGGGCCATCGAATGGACGATCTTCGTAACGGAGATCACGGCCGCCATCCTGTATTTCTGCGGCTGGCGCCGCCTGGCGCCGGCCGACCACATGAAAATCGGTTGGATCTACTTCCTGTTTGCCTGGCTGTCGCTCTTTTTCATTAACGGCATCATCACCTTCATGCTCACCCCCGGAAAATGGCTTGCCACCGGACGACTGTGGGATGGCTTCTTCAATCCGACGTTCTGGCCATCCCTGGTTATCCGCACCTGTGTCTCTGCGATGCTTGCCGGGCTTTATGCCCTGCTCGTCGCCGCGCGCTCCAGACCGGAGGCGATCAAGGTCCGGATAGCGCGCACATCGGCTTGGTGGGGATTGCTGGGACTGGCGGCCGCACTCCCTTCCCTCTACTGGTACTGGAACGCGATCCCCGCAACCGTCACCACAGCGGCTCTGCAAGGGCTGCCGACGCCAGTACAGGCCCTGCGATACTCCTACTGGTTTGCCGGATGCCTCGCAGCGCTGCTGCTCGTGTTCGGCATGATCCTGCCCAGGCGCCTCCACTTGAGCATCGCAGCTGTCATTCTGGCCGCCGGGCTCGGGTGGTTCGGATCGTTCGAATGGTTCCGCGAGTCGATCCGGAAGCCCTACGTTATCGCCGGTTACATGTACGGCAACGCCATAGAGGTGGGAAATGCCGGGACGTATCAGAAAGACGGCTATTTGTCGCAGATCCTATACCGTTCGGGAGATGACGGCGCCGACCTCTTCCGTCACGCCTGCCGCAGCTGCCATACAATGCAGGGCTACAAACCGTTAAAACCCGCTTTCGACGGCACGGACCCTACTTTTATTGCAGCTATCATAAAGGGTGCTCACCTCCTGAAGGGCAACATGCCGCCATTCCTCGGCAGCGCCTCCGAGGCGGATGCAATCGCAGCCCATATCGAACAACGGCTCGATCGGAGATCTCTGGCGGCGATACATGGTTTGCGGGGGGTGGAGCTGGGGAAAAAGGTGTTCGAGGTCCGGTGCGGGAAGTGCCATCCGATGGGCGGTCCGGGCGATAAAACAAAATCGCTGGCAGGCCTCACGGAGGAGGACTACCGGAACCTGCTCAACAGCGCGGCGGATCTCGGCATGGGAATGCCGGCATTCACCGCAGACGAGTCCGATCGGAGTGCATTGATCGAATATCTAAAGACCCTCAAGGCAGGAGAGGAAAAATGAATCTCCCCGACTCGAACTTCCTTCCCGCTCCCCTCTGGCTGATCACCACGCTCCACATCCTTACCCTGAGCCTGCATTTCGCTGCCATGAATTTCATGCTGGGCGGAATCCTGATTGCTGTCGCGGGCACGTTCACCCGGCACCGAGATCATCCCGCGTTCCGCCGCCTCATTGCCCTATTCCCGAGCGCCATGGCCGCCGCCGTGACCCTTGGCGTGGCGCCGCTGCTCTTTCTCCAGCTCGTGTATCCACGGCAAGTATACTCGGCTGTCATCGTGAGCGGCTGGTTCTGGTTCCTCGTGATCCCCGCGGCAATCCTGGCGTATTACTTCCTGTATGCGGCTTCTTTCAGCGGGAAAGGAGCCCCGAGCCGAGGAGCGCGCTACCTCTGGCCGGCTTTGCCCGGCCTGCTGTATATATCGCTGGTGTATAGTTCTGTTTTCTCCATGGCAGAGCGGCCGGATTTGATACTGCGGCTGTACGCGCAGGGGCAGACAGGGCTGCGGTGGAATCCCGAATTGGGCGACTACCTGCTGAGATGGCTGCACATGATCCTGGGAGCGGTTGCCGTGGGAAGCTTCTTCGCGTCGCTGCTGGGCAAGGATGATCCTGAACTGTTCCCCGTTTTTAAGAAAATATACGCATACGGCATGGGGGCCGCGGCGGCGGCCGGTTTAGCGTACCTGGTTTCTTTGGGGGAATGGCTGCCCGGTCTCATGCGCGGCACGGCGGCCTGGGTTCTCGCAGCGGGTATGCTGCTGTCGCTCGGCTCGCTGCACTTTCTCTTCCGACGGCGATTCCTGTTCTCGAGCCTGGCCTTGCTGGCATCTCTGGTTCTGATGGTGATCACGCGGCACCAGTTGCGCCTGTTGAAACTGCAGGGGCAATTTGATCCCGCCTCCTGGAGGATAGCCCCGCAGTGGTCCGCGTTTTTCCTGTTCGCGGCCTGGCTGGGAATCGCCGGCGTGCTGGTCGCCTACATGCTGGTCCTGTTCTTCCGCCGTCATCCGCACCCGGCTTCAGGAGGCGATAAGGTCATTCTGTAAAACGAACCACGAAGACCTCCAAGACCTCAAAGGACCAAGAATCTTATTGGGAGGAGCTTTCGCTGCGCCGGAGGCAATTCCGAAGGTTACAGCAGGGTTGCGTCCGGGGGCTATCCGAGCGATACCTGGGCCAGAAGGAAGGATCAAGCACATCAACCTCGAAGAGGTCGGCCGCGAGCTGCCATCATCGGCTGACTGGGGGTTCGGCATCTCACTTGGGTTCCATGGAGCCCCGACCCGGGTCTTGACATTTTACTGGACGTTTTTCTTTCTCATCCAATTCCTGTTGTGCTCCTATCTGCTCACGCAGTGGGCAGCTTGCTCCCGTCGCACAGTCGCCTGAAGGACTACTTGGCAAGCTGAACATTCTGGACAAGGGGCATGAGCGCCGAAGGTGCGGCACTCGCTGTAGAGCGCTCTATGACCCAACGGCCCACGCTCCGGGGTCCACGAATAATCCGGATTAAAACCATCAAACTTATTGGTGGAAAACTTCGTATAAGGTGGGTGGAGGTACCTTCATGGCCAAAAAGCGGGTATTCACCATTTCATTCCTGTCTGTCGTGGGGCTGCTGGTAATTTTCGGCGGCTATTGGGTTTTCGGATCACTCTTCTCCGTCGACAAGACTATCCCGCCCGAGAAACTGGCAAAAGTCGAACAGGGATCGATCGCCAAATCGGTCGCGGCGACGGGAAAGGTCGAACCGTTGTCCAAGGTGGAAATCAAGTCTAAAGCCAGCGGAATCATCAAATACCTCTATGTCAACGCGGGGGACCGCGTGCGCGAAGGCCAGCTGCTGGTCGAACTCGATAAGGAAACCCTGGAAGCACAGCTGAGGGAAGCAAAGGCCTTTCTCAACGCCGCCGAGAGCAAGCTCCAGGAAATGCAGTCCCAGGAGAAGACGCTCCGAGCCAATCTCAATAAAGCGCAATTGGAGGCGGAGAACAGGGATCTTGATTTTATGGTTGCCGAGTACAAGCGCAATCAAGGCCTTTTTGCCCAGGGCCTGGTTTCCAAATCCGATTTCGACAGCATCGAACAGAAAATGAAGGCCGCGGAGGTCGCCCGCAATGCGCTGGGCGCAGCAGTCAAGGTGCGAGAGGCTGAACTCGAGCAGAACGAGCGCACCATCAACACCATGCGCGCCGAAGTGCTTCAGGCCCAGGCACAGTATGAGCGTGCGGAAGAAAGCCTCAAATATGCATCGATCCGCTCGCCCCTCAACGGCGTGGTGCTGAGCCGCGAGCTCGAAGTCGGCGACGCCGTCTCTTCCATCCTCCAACTGGGCTCCAACGCCACGCTGATCATGACTCTGGGCGACGTGCAGGAACTCTACGTAAAGGGCAAAGTCGACGAGACCGACATCGGGATGGTGAAAGTGGGCCAACCCGTCCGCGTGAGCGTGGACGCGTACAAAAACCGGGCGTTTCACGGGAAGGTTTTTCGCATCGCGCCGATGGGGGTCGAGAAGGACAACGTGACGCGTTTCGAGGTGCGGGTGTCGATCATGAACGACCTCGACCTCCTGAAAGTTGCCATGAGCGCCAATGCCGAGATCGTGCTCGAGGAACATCACGACGTGCTCATCATCCCGGAAAGCGCGCTGATCTACAACGAGAAGCGGGAGACATTCGTCGAGGTGCCGGACCTCTCCACCCCGACAGGCCGGCGCCAGGTACCGATCAAAACCGGGCTGAGCAACGGGGCGCGGACCGAACTCCTGGCCGGACTCAAACTGGGAGACAAGGTGATTCTCCAGTAGGCTGATCGGAAATGGACCTGCTCACACAGACGTGGCTGAATTTGAAGGCCAATAAGACGAGGTCGTTTCTAACGATGTTCGGCATCGCCTGGGGCCTGATCTGTCTCATCATCATGACCGCAATGGGCGAAGGCATGTGGATCGCGCAGAAACAAAAGGCGCGCGCCCTGGGCCAGAATATCATGATCGTCTGGGGCGGCATGACCAGCAAGGGGATCGAAGGCGTCCGCGCCGGCAAGACCATCCGCCTCACGCTCAACGATTATTTCACGGTGAAGCAGCAGGCGACCTACCTTCAACGCTCCAGCCCCGAGATCCAGCGGTACTTAGCCGCTCGCTCGGCCATCAATAACGGCACCTTCAACACGCACGGCGTATTCCCCGACTACATGCAGATGCGCACCATCGAAATCAAACCCGGCGGGCGACAGATCAACGAGGGCGATAACGCCAACTCGCTCCGGGTCTGCATCCTTGGGGATGAAGCCAAGGATCAGCTTTTTAACAAGACGGACGCGGTGGGCCAAACCATCATGATCGGCGAGCTCCCCTTCCTGGTGATCGGCGAGCTGGTAAAAAAGGACCAGAATTCGAATTACAGCGGCCCGGACAGAAAAAAGATCTTTATGCCCTTTTACACGATCGCTCGCGATTTCCCCATGCCGCAAGCCGTCGACGGCCGGTTCCAGCTGTCGAACATGATCCTGCAGCCGCGCAGCGAAGAGATCGGCGATGCCGCAGAATTGCAGGTCCGGCAGATACTGGCCAAACAGAAGGGATTCGATTATCTGGACAAGGATGCCCTGCCGATCTGGAACACCATTACCGAGGCGAAGCTCATCTACAAGCTGTTCGCTTCGCTCCGCGTGTTTCTGGGCGCCATGGCCGTGGTGACCCTGATTCTCGGCGGCGTGGGAGTCATGAACATCATGCTGCTGGCGGTCGGCGAACGGACTCATGAGATCGGGGTCTGCAAGGCCGTCGGCGCGACGACACGCCGCATCCTGATGCAGTTTTTTGCGGAGTCGATCACCCTGACGTTCATTGCCGGACTGGCGGGAATCCTCATCGGCTGGGGTCTCTGCGCCGTAATCAACCTGCTGCCGAAGATCGATTTCTTCGCCGGCATGATCGTGACGCCCGGGGTAGGCTGGGTGGCCTTCGGTTTCCTGACACTGGTCGGCCTGCTGTCGAGCATCTACCCGGCGTTTATCGCATCCGTGGTCGACCCGATAGAAGCCCTGAGGTACGAATGAGGATTCGGACCAGCAACATTTTATGGTCGCGTTCTGCAACCGGGCTCCCTGGCGGCTCTGGGGGAAGCCGGGCATGTTGCGGACCCGACGCCCGTGGAGAATTCAGATGATCCTCGAGATTGTGAAGCGCGTTCTGGAAAATCTGGTCGCTTACCGGAAGCGCTCGCTGATGACAGTGGTCGGCGTCATGTGGGGAATCTCCTCCTTCATTCTTCTCATGGCCTACGGGGACGGCTTTCAGAAGGCCATGATGCTGGGGCTGAGCTACTTCGGGGACAATGTGGTAGTCATCTGGAACGGTCAAACGTCGATGCAATCCGGTGGGGCGAGGGCCGGCCGCGTCATCCGCACCGAACCGCGGGACATCGAGATGATCCGGCAGCGCTGCACGCTTGTGAAGCGCGTCAGTCCGGAGGTCTACGACGAGATGCCCCTGCGCTGGGGCGACCGTATGACCACCGCAGGCGTCCGGGCCGTCAACGACGAATACGGGCCCACGCGCGGCATGTTCATGGGTGAGGGCCGGTTTCTTACTGCCGAGGACATGGCTTACATGCGCCGCGTCGTGGTGCTGGGGTATGACCTGAAAAAGAAGCTCTTCAGCCAGGCGCCCGCGCTGGATCAGGACGTCTTTATCGAAGGCATGCGCTTCAATGTGATCGGCATCCTCAAGAAAAAGATCTCCATCTCGAACTATTTCACCCAGGACGATAACTGCGCGCTCATTCCGGTAAACGTGATGAGCACCATGCGGGATGTCCGTTACAACAGCGTCCTGGTCTTCCAACCGGTCTCCGGCGCCATGGAGGATGCGGCCGTGCGCCAGGTACGGCAGGTCCTGGCGGAGATCCACAAGTTCAATCCCGCGGATGAAAAGGCCCTGATCTTCTCCCGGTTCAGCGAAGGATTCGAGATCATCAACGGCCTGAGCCTTGCCACCAAGGGCCTGCTCAATGTCATCGGCCTGTTCACTCTGGGCGTCGCGGGCGTGGGCATCATGAACATCATGCTCTTCTGCGTGCAGGAAAGGACGCACGAAATCGGCGTGCTCAAAGCTCTCGGGGCCCGCAAACGGCACATCCGCCTGCAGTTTCTCGGCGAGGCATTGGCGTTGTCCATCATCGGCGGAATCCTGGGATACCTGCTGGCGATCCTGGTGGCAAACTGGATCGGCTCGATCCCGTTCCTCAGCGAGCTTTTCGAGGACAAGAGCAAGCAGGGCGATATTTACCTGCTGGTGAACAGCCGCGTATTCCTGACCGCATTTATCACGTTTGCGTGCATCGGCCTGCTCTCAGGCACCTGGCCGGCAGTCAAAGCATCGCGCCTCGACCCCGTCGAATCCCTCCGCGCGGAGTAGCAATATTTCGGTGACAGCCGCCATAACCTCAAAATCCAGGCATTCGTCGACGTGAGCTGCGATCGGCCTGAGTTAGCGACTCCAACAATCTGTAGCGTCAAAGGACTCCTCCAGGTCTCCGACTCTTGACTCGAATTCGAGGTTATGGCGCCTGTCCCGGCAACCATTTACTCAGGCAGAATTCTGAAGCCTTCTTTGTACGCCGCTTCACGCAGGTTCTGGTCAACAGAGACAAATTCCTGGCTGCCGCGTGATTCTTCCGCCCAGAGCAACGAGGCAGCCAGCTGCAGGGCGTCGGCCGCCCTCAGGGGATGCACCCGCAGAAGTCGTTCTGCCCTGAGCCGGAGGAGCTCCGTGGGCAGAACCTCGGACCATGCGGCTGTGAGCTGCTCCAGCGCCACTCGCGCAAGGCGCTCCGCATCCCGTGACAGGATATTTTCCCGCCTTCTTCTGGCAAATGCCGAGATGCATTCAACTCGCGAGCCCCACCATACGACAATGTCGCCGTCGCTCTTTGCGAGCCCCGACAAGCTCTGCGAAAGCGGCTCTTCCAGACAAAGGGGCACGAGAGCCGAGGAATCCCAGAACTTCATCGTCCCCCCTCTCGTTCTTCCATAAGCGCTTTCCGCACTGCACCTTCCGGGTCCCGTGCCCGGCGCAGCTTCCAGAAGCCGACAGGGAGCTGACCGGTCCCGATCTTGACCAGTCCTGACTTTTCCATCCGCGCCAGAACCTCCCGCCCAAGTTGTGTTGGGCCGACAGGAACGATCCGGGCAACCGGCTTTCCACGATCGGTTATAACAACTTCGGCGCCGGCCTTCACGTGGCTGAGATACTCGCTGAGTCGCGCTTTCACCTCCGAAACGGCTGCGGTTTTCATTTCTGGAATCCCTCCTTTGTAACCATTTTAGTCAGATAGATATAACCTTGCAAGTCATCTTTTTGGCAAAACCCGGGAAAACTGGGGACGTCCCCCATGTTTCCGTATTTTCGACAACAATTCCATGCGATTTCGGCCTGGCGGCATCGCCAGAAAAATTGGTGAACAGGGGAGACGTCCCTGCATTTTCTGGCAGCCAATCGGGGTTTTTGGCAGCGACACCTCAAAATAGGGAGCAATGTTCGTCCCCGCCGTGGTAATGATATAGCAGCGAACCGTGAAGGCGGCCGTGTTGCAGGCCGGCTGCCTCGCGTTCTCCGCCAACCCCAGGTGCTACAGCTGGGGGATTCTTTCGCACCGACCGTCCTCCAGATCAGTGAGGGAAAAACCGACCTTCCTTATTGGGAGCACGCCTATGAGATCCAACGAGTCATTACCCTTCGGCAATTATCCGCTTTGCCTTCTGCTGACCTTACCGGCGATTTTTCTGTCTTGGTCTTTCCTTCACCATGCAGTGGCGCAGACCGGGAACGATCCTGAGAAGCGAGAGTGGAGGCAGCTCTTCAATGGAAGGAATCTCGATGGCTGGGATGTAAAGATTCGCGGCCATGCAATGAATGACAATTTCGGCCAGACCTTTCGCGTCGAGAATGGCGTGTTGAAAGTCTCTTACGACCGATACGACCAATTCAACGACCGCTTTGGTCACATCTTTTATCGGGAAAAGTTTTCGCACTATATCGTCGCCGTCGAGTATCGGTTTGTCGGCGAACAGGCGCCGGGCGGTGCCGGTTGGGCGGCGCGCAACAGCGGGGTTATGGTGCATTCACAATCGGCCGCCAGTATGAGGAAAGATCAGGATTTCCCGATTTCCATTGAAGTGCAGTTCTTGGGCGGTCTGGGGAAAGGCGCCCGGACGACGGCGAATCTATGCACGCCGGGAACCGACGTCGAGATGAACGGCAGGCTGTTTACCACGCACTGCGTGAATTCCACATCCAAGACCTATGACGGGGATCAATGGGTGAGGGTGGAAGTGATGGTGCTGGGAAATCAGCAGATCACGCACAGGATTGACGGGCAGACGGTGTTGTCCTATGAAAAACCCCAGATCGGCGGTGGGAATGTCAGCGGGCACGAGCCGGCGTTGAAAAAGGATGGGATGCTGCTCGACGAAGGCTTTATTTCCCTGCAAAGTGAGAGTCATCCGATCGAATTCCGCAAGGTAGAATTGCTCAATCTGGCGGGATGCATGGATCCGAAGGCTGCCAACTACAAGTCCTATTACGTCAAGGCGGATAATCACCAGTGTGTGTATGAGAAGAAGCAGTAATGACAGCGCGGGCGTCCCGCACGCGTGCTTAATGTCCTCAGATACGGCCCGTTAGCTTTCGCGGATGATTAACCGAGGCCGATTGCAGTCATGCAGTTTGAGAAGCTGGCGTGGACCAGAACATTGCTCCCTATATGCAGGCCTTCATGATCATCGAAGATCAACATGCCGATCGGCCGGAGATCTATTTTCAGGTGAGCCGTTTCTTGATCAAGAAGAGTGACTGAAACAAGCAGCATATCCTTCCAAAAGATGCCGACATTGGCTGCGCCTGATACGAGGCGCAAATCCGTGCTCGATCCTTCCCCTTGGATCGCATTATCGACGATTTGAAAAGACAGGTGCGATGGAAGGTCCGGCGGCAACATCAGCGACACCCGGAGCGGAGAAAGTGCCACCTGAAGCAGCGGCTGATCCTTAATGCTGAACAGGGTACGGCAGTTAGTGATTCTGTTGGTGCCGACGATCACGCTGCCCACAGAATAGCCTCCTTGAGCGCAAACCGTTTCCCCACGCCGTTCTCCGGCAGGATCTCAACAGGGAGGGATGCTTCCCCGCAAGGCATTCGATAGAGGTCCGGGACTTTGAGGGTGACCGGGTACAGCACACGGACATCTATCTCCCCGCGGCCATTGAGGAATTCGTGCTCTTCCTTTGAAAATGCATACCAAAGCGGGTCCATGATATCGCGCAGTTGATCAGCGAAGCTGTCATCCCGATCGTCAAGTTCCAGCATGATCCGCTCCAGCTTGAGGTAGAGATCCAACCGGTCGCTCAGGGCCATACTTGCCTCCAGTCTCCTCGAGTATCCGCAAGATCGGTCTCGTATCCTGCAAGTTCGATCATGGCCGCAGGCTCCACAAACGCATGCTTGTCATGGTGTTGTGGGTCGGCTCGCACACTCAGCTTATCGGCCCTGATCAACATATCCGGCAGGGCATACATGCGATCATCCGTTTTTCCTGTAGACCCGTTGTGCATGCCTCTGGGCCGTCTATGATTGGGAACATTCCATTCGGAGTCCGGGGCAACAGACATGCCGCCGGTTCCCGGCCTTACAAAGCCTTTCTCATCCGGCATGATATCCTGTGGCACTCGAACGCCAAGCATTCTCGCGCTTTTGCCTGATCTAGGCAGGCCATCGGCGTCTGACATCATCGCCCTGTAATAAAGGTGCAGGCAGTCGAGGAACATGCCACATTCTATCCGAGGACTCCTCAAAACCTTCCAGCCCGAAGAGCTCCGGTATCATCATAGCATTACCAATAGGATCTCGCACGGCAAGTTGAGCTCATGATAAGGGTCAGCTGATTCAATTCCTCGCCCCGGCCCCGAAACCGGGAAACTCTGATCTGACCTTGGGAATATTTCGCTCAATCCGGCCGCGGGCAGTTAGATCTGTTGCGGGCTTGTTCCCCTGGATGTCTCTCCCGGGGGTGCGGGCGCCGCGAGCCAGGTCATCCATTTCATCGGCGGGAAATCCATGCAGCTGGTCTTTGACCGCGGCACGCTTTTAATTCGTGGCGATCTCATCGAGGCAGGGAGCCTCCCCGGGATTCTCTGGGATCCACGAGTCCGGGCCTGGCGGGCCCCGGCATGCCATCACGCGGACCTGGCCCGGGAGCTGGCGCGGCAGTATGCCGATTTTCGTGACGAAGTTCTCCCGGTGCTCGAGGTTGCGCCGCGGATCGAGTGCCCCGAACTCCGGCCGTACCAGGCGGCCGCGGTCGCTTCCTGGGAGCATGCCGGTCGCAGAGGCATCATTGCTCTCCCGACCGGTGCCGGAAAGACCCGCGTGGCGATCGTCGCGATGGCACGGGCCGGCTGCCGGACGCTCTGTCTGGTGCCGACGCGCGTGCTCATGGCGCAGTGGGTCAGGATACTCGGTGAAACCACCTCCGGGTCGATCGGCGAGTACGGCGACGGGCAGCGCGTCGAGCAGCCCATCACTGTGGCCACCTTCGCCAGCGCGCTGCGCAACGTGGAAACTCTCGGCAACCGGTTCGACCTGCTCGTCATCGACGAAGTCCACCACTTCGGCTCGGGCGCCGGAGACGAAGCGCTCGAGATGTGCACGGCGGCGGCGCGGCTCGGGCTCAGTGCAACGCTGCCGGAGGATGCAGTCCGGCGAGCCCGCCTGGAAGCGCTCGTCGGTCCCGAAGTGTACCGTGCGAGTGTGGAGGAGCTCGCCGGCCGCTATCTCGCGTCGTTGCGGCTGGTCACCATCTCCGTCGGGCTCGCCCCGTCGGAGCGTCAAGCCTATGATGCGGAGATGTCGGTGTTCCGCCCGGTATGCCGCGCATTCTTCGAGGCGGCGCCCGGGGCCTCGTGGTCCGACTTCGTTGCGGCGGCCGGCAGGAGCGATGCGGGGCGGCGGGCGCTGTCGGCCTGGCGGCGCTCCCGCACCATCGTCCACTACAGCAGAGAGAAGCGCGCCGTCGTCAGTGAGTTGCTTCTCCGGCATCGCGACGCCCGGATTCTCGTATTTGCTGCAGACAATGAAACCGCGTACGCCGTGGCCCGGGAGCACCTGGTCCAGCCCATCACCTGCGACATCGGACCCAGGGAGCGGGTGCGAGCGCTGCAGCGTTTCTCCACAGGCGAGTTGCGTATCCTGGTAAGCGCACGTGTGCTGAACGAGGGGATCGATGTCCCCGCCGCCGACGTTGCGCTCGTGGTTGGCGGCAGTCAGGGCTCGCGCGAGTATGTGCAGCGGGTCGGACGGGTCCTCAGGCCCTCGGAAGGCAAAAAGGCGCTGGTCTACGATCTTGTCACCCGGGACACCTTCGAGGTGCGCTGCGCCGCCAAACATCGGAGGGCCCTTGCTTCCAGCTGATTGCATTCAGGTCCGGATTACCGGAAGCGCGGCGTCGCCCGTCTGGCTGGGCCCGGAGGATCACGCCTGGCTCTGCGCGCTGACCGATGATTTTTCCAGGCTCGAAGGGCGCCCGTATCGGGAGGTGGTCGCGTTCCTTCAGGAACCGCCGCGCGTGCCGTCGCCCGCCGGCAAGCGGCGCATGGCGATCTGGACTCTCCGGAACCTGTGCACGCGCGAACGGCCGTCTCTCGATACCGGCGCGCTCCGCGACGCAATCGCCGTCGAGGCACAGTGCGCCCGCGATGCGGGACGGTTCGAACGCCCGGATGTGATGGCCGCGGCCGCGCGACGTTTCGGGCTCTCCGCCGCGGCAGCAGACGAGCAGCTGTTCGGCGATCTTCCCGGCGAGCGCCGCCTGCGGGTCCCCAAGACGCTTCCGGATCCCCGCACCCTCGCAGCGCACACCAACCTCGCCTTAGCGCGGGGCCTGCTCAGGCTCGCGGCCGAGGTCACCATCGATCTCCATGGCGGCGCCCGGGCCGTGGTCAGGCAGGTGCGCCTCCGGCGCCTGCTCTGCACCATCCGGCGGGCAGGGCCAGAGGGAGTGCAACTAGGCTTATCGGGGCCGTATTCGCTCTTTCGGCACACGACGATGTATGGGCGCGCCCTCGCATCGATCCTGCCGCTGCTGACATGGTGTGAACGATTCGATCTGGCTGCGAGCTGCATGGTACGCGGCCGGGCTCTGAACGTGCGTCTGCGTACGGGCGATCCCATCGCCACCGGAGAGCAGCCGCGCGCATACGACAGCCGCCTCGAGGAGCGCTTCGCCCGCGATTTTGCCCGCGCGAACCTGGATTGGGACCTCGTCCGCGAGCCGGAACCCATCGAGGCAGGCGAGACCCTGATGTTCCCTGATTTCGCCGTCGTGCACCGCCGCGACACGTCAAGGCGGTTCCTGCTCGAGATCGTCGGTTTCTGGACGCCCGACTACCTGCGGGAGAAGCTCGATCGTCTGCGCGCCATGCCGCACACACCGCTGGTGCTCTGTATCGATCGCGGATTGAACTGCAGTGCCGGCGACCTGCCTCCGCACGCGCGCGTGGTCTGGTTTCAAAAACGGATCGAACCGCGTTCCGTGCTGGCCGCGATCGAGGCGACGGGGCCGGAAATAGCGACTCAAGTGGAACGTATTGAGATCGGCGACCTCTTCATCGACTGGGCGGGGCGCTGCCCAGCCTCGGCGCCGGTGCATCGCCGCCTCGCGGCGCTCCATGCCGGAGACCCGGTCCGATTCCGAAAAGACGGGCCCCGCATCGCTGTGGAAGCCGGAGATGGGCCGATCGCGATGCTCTCGGGCCCGGCGTCGGTGCGATGGGCGGCCAGGCTCGACCGTATCGTCTCCGCAAAACTGATCGGAACCATGGAGAGGCAGGCAGCTCAATCCCCTCCTACCTGGCGCGCCGAGTTGCGCTGTGACCGTTGGACCATCCCCGTCGTGGAAGCAGTTCTGGCGGCGCCAATCGAGGACCTGCGGCCGCAACCGCCGTCCCCAGGGTAGTCTGCATGAAAGTTCGACAACAGGCTGTGCTTTCCGACAATCGGCATGGATGACTGTCCCCGAATTCCCAGATCCGGCATCGCGCAGGGGCGCGGAGGAGTCAGACAGGCAGACCAAGCTCGCGCGCTGCGATCGTCTGCCATTCATCCAAAGAGACGAAGCGCGTCAGCCTCTCCTGTTGGTGGAACCAGAGCGCCGTGCGCAGGTGCGCCAGATCCAGCGAGCGTGGAGTGGAAACCGCCGGCATCGTTCTGGGCTGGCAAAGATCCAGAGCCAGATCGCGCAGCATGAATTGCAGGGTGTCGGTCTCGAGCATGGATGCGCACTTGTGAAACTCCGCGGGAGTCAGGAGTCTCTCTCGAGAAAGCCGCACCAGATTCCGCCCGGCCTCGAGCACCAGCAACACGCTCGAGAGCAGGTCGGCGCCGGCCAGCTCCCGACGCAGCGACTCATGTCCGGCTTCACCCAACAGAATACACAGATACGCCGAAGTATCGACATAGAAACGCCTGGCCATGGTCACTCCCGGCCGGAGCGCCGGTCCTGCTCGAGAAACTCGAGGTAGCGCCCGGCAGTCTTCCTCCGGACTGCCGGCTTCAGATCTGCGTTGCCGAAGCGCGCGCCGCGGTGCAGGTGATCCGCTGAGGAGCGAGTGAGGCGCGCGACCGGCTTGTTATGCCGGGTAACCAGCACATCAGTTCCCGTCTCCGCCTCGGCGATGATCGCGGCGAGGTCATTTTTCAGCTCATACATCGAGACCTTTTTCATGAGCAAATAGTACTACAATTGTTACCGACTCTCAACTGGATCCGTCTGCAAACCTCAAGCGCCGGCAAATCCGTACTGATTCGCCCCACATCTGACGACGGTGCATTCCTGCATGGTCCGCATTTATCCGCGCTCATCCGCACCCCCCAAAATGCATTCCGTATCTGCGGGCCTTCGCCATGCGCAGATCTTAACTTCCATAAACCGCCAGGAGATAAGGCACACCAAGGCTTAGAAGCGCCAGAAGAAAAATAATCCCGAAAATCAGCCCGAGGAGCCAGAAGTCCCGGCGGCTCAGATAGCCGCTACCGAAATAAACCGGAGCCGGCCCGGTTGCATAGGGAGTGATGACGCCCATGATCCCGAGCGCGTAACAGAGCAGAAGGGCAAAAACCTTCATGGGAAGGCCGGGCAAGGCAGACCCGGCTGCCAGAATAACCGGCAGAATCGCTGCTGTATGCGCCGTGAGACTGGCGAACAGGTAATGGACGCCAAAAAAAATGGCGATGAGCAGAACCATGCCGGCAACCGGCGACATTCCCGTCAGTCCGGCTGCGGTGCTTTTTGCGAACCATTCAATAAATCCGACCTTGTTGAGGCCGTCCGCCAGCGCTACCAGGGTTGCAAACCAGACCAGAACATTCCAGGCCTGCCTGTTGCTGAGAATGTCCTCCCACGTAATGACCCCGGTTACCATCATGAGAGAGATCACCACACCGGCAACGGCGGTCGGATCGACTTGGCCGGCGCCGAAAATCCAGCCTGAAAGCGCCAGGATTGCCAAGAGGGCCATGATCAGTTCCCTTCTCGATATCTTCCCGAGCTTCGACAATTCTTCCGATGCCCAGAGCGGCACCTCTGGCCCGCTCTTGATTCCGGGAGGATAGATTTTATAGATGAGATAGGGGAGGATAAGAATCAAGCTCCCCCCGACCGGCAGGAAACCGAGAAACCACTCCGACCAACCGATGCGGAGCCCGGTAGTCTTATGCACGAGTTCCAGGGCCAGCAAGTTGGGGGCCAATGCGGTGAGAAACATGGAACTGGTGACGCAGGTTGCGGCAAAGGCAGTCCACATGATGTAGGAGCCCATCCGCCGGGCCGTTTCACCCGGGGATGAACCATAGAGCCCCGGCAGGTTGCGGATAATCGGGTAAATGGTGCCGCCGCTCCGCGCCGTGTTCGAGGGCGTGAAGGGGGCCAGGACGAGATCCGCAAACGTGATCGCATAACCGAGCCCCAGGCTGCTGCGCCCCAAAGTCCTGACGAACATCAGCCCGAGGCGCCGGCCGAGGCCTGTCTTCTCGTAGCCCAGGGCGAACATGAAGGCGCCGAAGATGAGCCACACCGTCGTATTCGAAAAGCCGGACAGTGCCCACCGTATGGAATCTGCCGGGGACGTTCCGGCCAAACCAAGGACTGCAATCAAAAACACACCGACGAATCCGACGGCAGCGGCGGGTATCGGTTCCAGGATCAGCCCGGCGATCACCGATGCGAATAGGGCAAAATAGTACCAGGCACCGTGATCCAGACCCTGCGGCGCGGGAATCAGGGCGATCACCGCGCCCAGGGCCAGGGGCACGATGGCTTTTGAAAGCGAGGCTTTCATAAGAATGTCCTGGTTTTCCAGAATTCGGCACGTTCCCCGCGTGAGCACGTCTGTATCGCGTCGGCGCCCAGCATGCCATCTTCCGGCGTATCATTATATGGCAATGAGAATAGAAACCGCTCATACCATGTTTCATGAATGATCCATGTCCAGGCGGCGCTGCTTTTGGCGCTGCCTTGGTTTGCTCCGTCGGGCCACGGCCTTCCGTTCAAAGCGGCGATACATCCTTCACCTTACACACATTTTGCGACGACTCTTCGTGGCCCAGGGCTTCAGCCCGCCTATTTGCAGCAACCAACCATCCATTTTGATGCGCAAGGGTGCGCCACCGGCCCATGGATTGCTGCTTGGAAAATAGCGGCAAAAAACGAGAGACTTCGGGGTCGGAATCGGTATCGGCATCGGAATCGAAAATGTCGATCCCAAAAGGCCGATTCCGATACCGATTCCGACGCCGACCCCGAAAAGAACACGAAACAAGAATTACATTTTCATGCGTCACTGGGTGCGCCGCGGGCGCATGAGAGGCTGCTACGAAAATAACTCCATAGACGGGCTAAAGCCCTGCGCCACGAGGGGAGGGGCACGTGCATATCGGGAGTGAAATTCGTGTAAGATGCAGGATAAATCCCCGCACTCCAAGGCCGTCGGCCGAGACGGCCACAAGCGAATCCCGTCGCAAAGCTTGTTTCCGTTCGATGCTGAGCCGCCAATCGCGGTTTGCGCGCGGCCTGCCATCCACGGTAATATAGGCACACGCCGGCAGGCTGAGCAGTTGCCGGGCCTCCGGCGCGGGACCATGAAGGTTGCCATCATCGGAATACAGGCGTCAACCAATAAGGAATTCGGGAGACATCATTCATGAAATATTATGCAGCGTTTCTGGGAATGCAGGACCCATCCAAAAGCCAGGATTTGCGGCCACAGCACATCGCGTTCCTGGACCAGGGGGGAAAAGAAGGTAAGATCTTTGCTCGGGGCCGCTTTGCGGACGGCACGGGAGGTTTGGTCATCTACAAGGCGGAATCTCTTGAGGAGGCGCGGAAACTCGCCGAGAGCGATCCTTACATATCGAGTGGCGCTCGTTCCCTGGAGCTGCACGAGTGGGACATGAAATTATCCCAATAGCGTGCACCCCCAGGGCGAACCTCGATCCCATAGTACGAGATTCGCCTTGAATAGCGCGGCCGGGAGCAGAGAGCGCCGGCCGATCCGTTCATGCCGAGGCCTTATGCCGGACCAAGACGGTTTCTATCGGGACCTGCTGGATCATTTGAGCGACGGTGTTTATTTCACGGATGCGGAGCGCCGCATTACTTACTGGAACAAAGCGGCGGAGCGGCTGACCGGATACAGCAAGGAGGAGGTGCTCGGCAGAAGCTGCAGGGACAACATCCTCATGCACGTCGACGAGACCGGCCACCAGCTCTGCCTGGCCGGATGTCCCCTCGCCCGGACCATGGAAGACCGCCTGCCGCGCGAACAGGAAGTCTTTCTCCGGACCAAGGAAGGCCACCGACTGCCTGTGCTGGTCAAAGCTTCCCCGATTATCGGACCGGAAGGCGAAGTAAAGGGCGCGGTGGAGATCTTCAGCAGCAATGCGGCCAGGACCCAGATCCTGGAGCGCCTCGCCGAGATGGAACGTAACGCGCTCATCGACACGGTGACCGGCATATCCAACCGCCGCCACATGGAAATGCATCTGCAATCCCGCCTCGAGGAATTCCGCCGCCACCGGTGGATCTTCGGCATCGTTTTTATCGACATCGATCATTTCAAGAGCATCAATGACCGGTACGGGCACAGTGTCGGAGATAAGGTGCTGCGCATGGTCGGCCAGACCCTGAATGCCAGCTCCCGCTATTTCGATCAGGTAGGCAGGTGGGGAGGTGAGGAATTCCTCGCCGTTATCGTTAATGTAGGAATGGATCGCCTGGCTGAAATCGCCGAGCGCTTCAGGGTTCTTGTGGAGCGTTCCGCCCTGCCCCAACAGGAACAAGAAGATGAGGTCGGAGTAACCATCTCCCTCGGCGGCACAGAAGTGCGGCAGGGCGACACAGTCGACTCCATCGTCGAACGCGCAGACCAAAAACTCTATTTTGCCAAACAGTCCGGCCGCAACCGGGTCTGCCTCTGACAGTAAATGCTAAAATCACGAAACACACGAAATACACGAAAGGGAACGCGTGATTAGGATAGGAACCATAGCTCTTCTGCTTACCGCGCAGGGGAGAGCTATGGTATCCCGCAAAGAGAGGCTCGGAAAGGTCCATCCGCAGAAGGCGCCGCCCGGGAAGAAGGACGGGCGGACAACTCCGGCAAAGCCGCCTCCAGGCGACCTGCTTGCCGGAGGTCCATGGGCGAGGTGGGCTGCGGCGGGGGCCATTCTGCTGGTGACTTTGGCGGTCTACTGGCAAGCGGCGGATTTCGGCTTTATCAGAACAGACGATGAGCTCTATGTTTACGGCAACGCCGCCGTGAAGCAGGGCTTGCATTGGGACGGCCTGCGCTGGGCGTTCACCCATTCTGCCGCCGGCAATTGGCACCCGCTGACCATGCTCTCTCTGATGCTGGACTACGAGATTGCCGGGTCCGGCTCGTCCTGGTTTCATTCGGTAAACATCGCATTGCATCTGGCCGGCACGCTCTGCCTGATTGTCGCGCTTTGGCGTTTGACGCAGAGTGTCGGGCAGAGCCTGTTTGTCGGCGCCGTCTTCGCACTTCATCCGGCCCACGTGGAATCGATCGCCTGGATCAGTGAGCGGAAGGATGTCTTGAGCGGTTTGTTTTTCAGTTTGATGCTCCTGGCGTACAGCCGTTATGCCCGGCGGCCGGGGCGGAACGCATACTTTGTTGTGTTGGCCTGCCTGCTGCTGGGCCTGCTTTCCAAGCCGATGCTGGTATCTGTGCCGATCCTGCTCCTGCTGATCGATTTTTGGCCCCTGACAAGAAAGGGACGCACACCCTTGCGACTCTGGGGAAAAGCAGTGAGTGTCCCCATGGCGGAAAAACTTCCCCTTTTAATGCTGGCCGCGATCTTCAGCGTGGTGACCTTTGTTGTCCAGCGTAGCGCCGGAGCCATGGACACGTTGGAATCAACGCCGATGGGCGAGCGCCTGATCAATGCAGTGGTGGCGTATGTAACTTATGTCGGCAGGTTCTTCTGGCCTGCAGGATTGGCCGGCCTGTATCCGTTCACGATGGAAACAAGGCCCTTGTGGCAGCCCTTTTTGGCAGCGGTGCTGTTGATTGCCGTAACCATGGCGGTAATCCGTGCCGTCTCTACTCGTCCGTATCTCCTCGTCGGATGGCTTTGGTTCGTCATCTCCCTGATTCCTGTGATCGGGCTTATCCAGGTGGGGCCGCAGGCGTCAGCCGACCGCTACACCTACCTTCCCTACATCGGCCTCTCGATCATGCTGGCATGGGGTGTGCCGGATCTGCTCGCGGTGCTGGCGTCCAAAAAGCGGCAAGTGGTGTCTGTGGCTCTCGGGCTCGGCGCGGCAGTTGCCATGGCGGTGCAAACCTACCGCTACCTCCCTCACTGGCAAAACGATGTCACCTATTGGAGACGCGTGGTAGAGATCCGGCCGGATTTTGCCCGAGGTTATTATAATCTCGCCTTGGCGGTCGGCGCCCAGGGCGACGTGAGCGAGGAAATGAATCTGTACCGCAAGGCACTGCAGGTCGATCCCCGCTGTATCGATGCCAATTATGGCCTGGCAAACCGGCTTTTTTCCCAAGGCAAACTCGAGGAAGCGGCCATCCACTACCAGGCAGAGTTGCGCATCCAGCCTCATCACGCCGGGGTTCACAACAATCTGGCGCTGGTGCTGAGCAAGCTCGGCAGGGCGGAGGAGGCAATGCAGCATTATCGGGCAGCCCTGGAGGCGGACCCGGGAAACGCGGATGCGCTCAGGAATTGGGGCCGGGAACTTCTGGGTAGGAAGGACTGGGGGGGCGCCGTGTCAAAGTATGAAGCCTATTTGAAAAATCATCCCGATGATTATGATGCTCACTGCCGCATCGCCCTTGCCCTGGATGGAAAAGGGGAGTTTGCCGAGGCGATCAACCACCTGCGGCGAGCCATGCAGATCCAGCCCGACAACCCGGCGGCGATCACCGATCTGGGCACCCTCTTTTCCCGGGGCGGCGACCATCAGGGAGCCGTCGAGTATTTCCGCCAGGCTTTGCAGATCCAGCCGGACTTCGCGGAAGCCCAGTACAACCTGGCCGTGAGCCTGAACATGTTGAAAAGGAGGCCGCAGGCCATCGCCGCCTACGAGAAATTGCTGCGGGCACATCCGGATCATTACTGGGGCCACAATGATGTGGGAGTCCTTCTGGCGGAAGAGGGGAGGCTCGATGAGGCGATCGCCCACTTTGCAGCCGCTATACGGATTGACCCTTCGGCGCCTGCGGCACGGAACAATCACTCCCAGGCCGTGCTGATGAAAAATCGGCGGGCGTCTCCTCCGAATCCCGTGAAACGGGATCCTATGGATCCCCTTTCGTGCTGTCCAGCTCAGGCATGAAAAAGCGCAGCCCGTCGACCCCGAAGAAACGCCCTAAGTCCAAACCCGCACCCCGCCCTGCCTCTTACCATTGGGCGCCGTATGCTTTGCTGGCGATCGGGCTTTTGTTCACCACCTATGTGCGTCTGCGCTATCTGCAGCTGCCGCTCGAGAGGGATGAAGGCGAGTTTGGCTACATCGCCCAGTGCATACTCAAAGGGCTCTCCCCTTTTGAAGCCTACAACTATAAACTGCCCGGAGTGCCGTATTTTTATGCGGCTTTCATGGCGGTTTTCGGCCAAACCGCAGCCGCTATCCACCTCGCATTACTGGGGGCGAATCTGACCACATCCCTGCTGCTGTTTTTTGCAGCAGGCAGGTTCCTGGGCCGCTTTTATGCTGCCGCCGCTGCGATCACCTATTCCCTGCTCTCCCTCGATTTCACCGTTCTCGGCACAGCAGCCCATGCGACACAATTCGTCAACCTGTTTGTGGCAGCAGCATCGTTTTTCCTGCTGCGGGAGAAACCCGGAAAATGGAGCAGTCTGCTCGTGGGCTTGCTTATGGGAGCAGCATTCATAATGAAGCAGCCCGCTTTCCTGTTCATCATCTTCGGCGCCGCCTTTCTGCTGGTAGCTCAAGCCAAAGACAAATCCGGGAACCGGGCAAGTGTGCTTGCCCATGAGCTTATCTTCGGGCTGGGGGCGGCGGTTCCCTATTCGCTGGTGGTCCTGATCGCGCTCGCCAATCATCAATTCGACCGCTTCTGGAAATGGACGGTCACCTATCCCGGGTATTACGTCTCTTCCCTGCCGGCTGCCCGGGGCTGGGACAACTTTGCCATCGTGTTCGGCGAAATCGTCGATCGATTTCCACTCCTCTGGTATCTGGCAGGATTCGGTTTGGTGGCCTGCATACTCAACAGCGAAAATCGCTGGGCGTATCGGATCTTTCTGCCTATGCTGTGCATCATTTCGGTTACGGCCATCATACCTGGCTATTACTTCCATCATCATTATTTCCTGTTGCTGTTGCCTGCGGTCTCTCTATGTGTGGGATGCGCATTTGAAATGCTGACCCGTTTGCTGGGAAGATTCACTGCTTCCGCATGGCTCGTCTCCCCCGTGATTAGTATCCTGATAGCAGTCTCGGGAATTTGGGCCCAAAAGGACTTTTATTTCAAATATTCGACGGATGAATACTCGCTGTTTCGCTACGCAAACAACCCCTTCCGGGAGGCATTGGTACTATCGGATTACATAAGGTCGATCACATCGGAGAATGACAAAATACTGGTGGTCGGATCCGAAGCAGAGATCTACTATTACTCGCAAAGAGCGGCAGCTTCGGGCTATTTATTTGTGCACGGCATGGTCTCGAATCAGCCCGCAAATCAGGAGATGCAGCAGGAGTTTATCGCGGAATCGGAAGCCTCCAGGCCTGAGGTCATAGTCTTCTGCGGAGTCCAATTCTCCTGGCTGAAGCAGCCGGGAACCCCGGATACAGTCCTGCAGTGGTTTGGCCCATATGTAAGGGCGAATTATGAAATCAAAGGGATTGCGGACATGATGGATCAGGGCACGATATACAAATGGGAAGATGAGGCAAAAACCTACATGCCGCAAGCGGTCAACTACCTGGTTGTTTATAAGCGGAGAAAAGCCTGAAGCGAAAAGGGGACATTCCGCTTTTCCCGGCTTGGCACTCAAGACGCTATGGCAAACTGGAGAAGCGGAATGTCTCCTTTTCGCGCCCACGTTTCATTATCGCAGCCTCAGGAGGAGGACCAAATCGCTAAATCCGGGGCCTCTTGGGGCTGGCCAGCAGATTCATGATCCACTTAGAAGCCAGCATTCCGCAAAAAGCTGATTCCTTGCCTAGTACAAACAAGATGCCAAAGAGGCCGTGGAAAGAACACGCCGAAGAGCCGCTTTTCTTGCTCAACAGTCAGCTGGCCATGGCGAGAGATCCTTGAGCGCCTTGCACAACTTCTTGCGTTCAGTCGAAATCCTGCCCGGGCGAAAACTGGTTTTCTTTTTATCCGACGGTTTTGTTCTTCAACTTAAAAGCAGCGATATTATCTCTAGAATCGGGGTAGTGACCGTTGGAGCTGCGCGCTCCGGGATCGTGGTCTACACACTGGATGCTCGTGGGCTTGTTGTGGTTGGCCTCCCTGATGCAAAAGTGAAGAGGGGGCTGGATATGACAGGAGCATTAGCTCATAGCGGCGTCAACGAAGTGGCTGCCCCAATGGATGCTCTTAATGCGCTTGCTTCCGACACTGGCGGCCGATTTCTGAAAAATACCAATGCTCTGGACACAGCTCTGATTACGACTCTGACGGAAATCTCTCGTTACTACTTGTTGGGCTGGTACATCGATCCGGAGAAGCTGAAACCGGGCAAATACAGCACAATCAAGGCTTCGATCAAGGGACGGTCCGATCTCAACGTGCGCGTGCGCCAGGGCTCACTCGACCTTTCGAAGCTTGTCCAGGAGAAAACGTAACAATCCATCCACGTGTGCGCTGGGTGAGTTCCAGCTCGAAGTTGACATAATGCAGAGGGGTCTTTCTGAGGTCTCGCGACGCAGGGTAGACGGGTTGTGCGCAAATCGTCTTCGCGGGACTTCAGAAAGACTGCTTTGAACGAAACCGCTTGCCGGACTATGTGTTTTCTTTCAATCCCGGGATGGGATCACAGTGCGCCACCTCGCCCGGAGGTTGGGGATCCGGGCCGCCCGATGAGTGAAAAGTGATGGCGTGGGCACACAAATGGCGGCAATGGGACTGAATTCGGAAGCTGAAATCAGTGGAGGAGATGCGGAAACTGCCAGGGCGGGCAAACCTCGACCGATCGGGAACGCTGCGCAAAATAGCGGACGGTGAAATTGGCATCGGGTCTCCAGTGTCATGAGGAATCGATTGCAGGCGCCGGCTGATACGGAGCGCGCATTGCGTAGATGATCTCAATCACCGCCATATGGCCTTGCCGGCAGGTCGGACAGATGGTGAGCGATTCGTCCATGAGTCCTGCGCTGGAAGTCTCCGAATTTTCGGCGGATGCTTCCTGTTGTTCCTTGGGCGGCTCGGCCCCAAGCAGCTTGCGACACAGGGCGAGCTTTTGCTCACGATGCGTATTGGCCAGCC
>CAYGWQ010000039.1:0-24881 GCA_964353465.1 uncultured Acidobacteriota bacterium
TACCGCCCCTGCGGGGCTATATTTAAGACCAGAGCGAGTTTCGCGACAGAAACTAACTAGGGAGTTCCTCCGGTAAACCTATTAAAATCCTCGGCGCCGAACAGACGCCAAGCCATGGTAAATAATAACCGCAGGGTGTTTTTCGGCTGGAAAGCCAGGATGCGGACCGGGCTTCCACGGGGATTCTCTGATGCCATCACGGGGGAAAGCAATGAAATTAAGAACATTGGCTCTCGCCGCTGCCATTGTATTGCAGCTGGCCGGCATGGCGCCGGCCAGATCGGGCAACAAGGACACCGAGAGAGCAGCGATCGAAAAAACGATCAGGGCCTCCATCGGCTGGGCGCTGACCAAGGACCGGCCGCTGCTGGAAGGCGTCCTCGCCCATGACGACCGGCTCTTCATGTTCCAGCCCAATGCCAAGAGCACAATCGTCGGCTGGGATCAATTCGTGAAGCAATTCGACTTCTGGATGGATCCGAGGTTCAAGGCCACCCACTTCGAGATCCGGGACCTGCGCATCGACATCTCACGCTCGGGTGACGTCTCCTGGTGGTCGTGCATTCTCGACGACCTCGGAGAATGGGACGGCAAGCCCATCGGCTGGAAGAACGCGCGCTGGACCGGCGTCCTGGAAAAGCGGAACAAACGGTGGCTCATCGTGCAGATGCATTTCTCCTTCGCCGCCGACAAGAGCCCGGCCGCAGCATCCGTGCCGCGAGCATCGGTGCCGTATCGGTAGATTCCAGTTTTTGCATTAGAAAAGCTGACGTCAGCGCACGGCTGCCTTCGGCTATTCCCGTCACCAGGCGTTGTGCACACCGGCTCTAATCTTAAAACTGGATTCTACAGATACGACCCCCTGCCCTCGATCTTCAGATGAGTTCAAACAGCTCGCAGCCTGATGCCCGCTGATCGAATGTGCAGGTAACCTCGGCCCCCCGATCGCGATGGCTCAAGCCAATCAGGTAGTCGGCAAAGTCTGCCTTTCCGTTTTCATAGAGATGGAGTGCCTGCCAAGCCAGTTCGGACCGGTCCACGAGCAGATCCTGCACGGAAAGCAACTGGCGCAGCACCGCGGCAATGGTGCCCTGGTCATATTCATACCCGCGATCGAGTACCCAAACCAGTTCGCAGAGAACCACCAGGCTCACAACTCCAGGATCATCCACCGAGCACCGGGATGCGATCAAGCCGGACGCTGCGCTCGCCTCCTCCTTGTTGTCCTGGACGATGTGGCGGACCAGCACATTCGTATCGAGCCCGATCATCGTCGTGCTCCCCCAGCAATCGCCGTATCCATCTCCGCCAGCGTGAGCGCGCGCTTCGGCTTGGGGACGGCGCCCTTGAGGTCCTTAACCGAACCTGACAAGGGGATCACCTCGAGCCTGCCATCCTCTCGAATCACAAACTCCAGCTTTGTTCCCGGCAGGATCCTGAGGCGCCTGCGGGCCTCCACAGGGATCGTCACCTGCCCTTTCGATGTCACAGTCGATGTCATAACCAAGCCTCATTTCCTTACATTTCCCCCTTACAATAGCGCCGGTCCCACCTAATGTCAATGAAGCCCCGGCTCTCATCAGCCCTCCGGGATCGGGCTGCCGGAGAAAAATGGCAGCCTTTTCGGCTCGAGCGAGGAGGCTCAGGAGCATGGGGCCGCATCTGTAGATTCCAGTTTTTGCATCAGAAGAGCTGACGTCAGCGCACGGCTGCCTTCGGCTATTCCCGTCACCAGGCGTTGTGCACACCGGCTCTAATCTTAAAACTGGATTCTACAGATACGACCCCCTGCCCTTTTGATCAGGGGAGCGCATGGTTACGATATCCTTGCTGGAATTTCGGCATCAGGCGAAGGATGTGATCCGCCGTTTGCGCCAGGGGCAGCGCATGATTCTCACCTATCGCGGCAAAGCGGTAGCACGAATGGAGCCCCTCCTGGGCGGGGCCGTAGGCGAGGACGATCCGATCTATTCTCTGGCCGAGCTGGCTACTCCGGGCCTGGCGCCATGCTCCAACGAGGAGATGGAACGGTTGATTTATGAAAAGTGAGGTGTTCCTTAGCTCCGCTTGTAGAAATAAAGCGTACTCCCCGAAAAAAGAAAGAGAACCATGAAAAGGTAGTACGGGTACCAGTACACGCCGACCGCGTCGGGGAGGAACAGAAAGATGGTCAATGCCGGCACCGACAGAATCAGTGTCGTGAACGCCGCCAGCGTAAGGTCCTTCCACTGTTTTTCATCGTACCAGTCTTGTACGCTCTCCTTCCTCTTCACTGCCAGCCAGAACGATGCCGTCAGCCCGTATGGAACAAGAAACAGCAGGTAAAAGGGCACACAAATCCACAACCTCCCGACCGGGATCTGCCTTCCCATCAGGGATAAAGTCAGAAACAAACCAAGGAATCCCGACACGATTCCCATGTACTGCGCCAAGGTGAAAATCGGTGCCCCCTTGTCGAGGGCAGTGTCGGCATGCGGCCGCCTGAAGGCAAATAGGGCAAGGCCGATCACGAGGAGGCAAAACAATGCGTTGATGACAAGACCCAGGTTCACGAAGGCAATCTCACCCGCGTTTTCCAGGCCGGATTTGATTTCATGACCGACCTCGTCGTACATGACCTTCTGCACCGCGATCATGAAGAGGGAAAGGATGATGGCCGCCATCGAACCGGTTTTCAGAGCAGCGTATCCCTTGAGACGGGAAAAGAGCATCAGGATGAAAATGAATGCCGCTCCATGCAGAAGCAGAATTACGATATAGCCGAGGCCGACAATCACTCCCTTGGCCCCGAAGAGCACTCCCTCCAGATCGGCAGAAACAAGGAACAGGTCGTAGAGGATCCAGACAAAGGAAATAGTCCCCAGAATCAAGCATGCTGTGGCAACCGCCCGAATGTTCTTCGTCATGATGTCAATCCCTCACAGTTCTGAGAGTTCGTTTGATTGGTTACTCGTCATTGACGATAAAGAACACCTCTTCCACCGTCTTGCCGAAAAAGCGGGCGATTTTCATCGCGAGCAGGGTGGATGGAACAAACTTGCCCTTTTCGATGGAATGGATGGTCTGGCGGGTGACGCCGACCGCTGCAGCGAGCGCCTCCTGCGACATGTCGTCCCTGTCGAACCGGCATCGTTTGATGTTATTTCCAAGCTTCATTTGTGGCGCCTGTTATAGTAAAGCAAACTGTAAAATATATACAGTATGATAGACTATGTGTCAAGTTAAATATACTATTTTCCTTCCAACCGCAATCTCATCGCCTTCGATTTCGCATAGAGGAAGCTGGCCGACCCGAGCATTCGGGCCAGCTAACGTCTGCGTGCATCCGCGGTTTTGATTCACCTATGAGTGATGTAGTAATGTACAGCCGGAGTCACCAAAAGTGAAAGCAGCATCGATGCCGCGATGCCCCCGATGACTGCGATCGCAAGCGGCTGGAGCATCTGGGAACCGGCGCCAAGAGCCAGCGCCAGTGGAATCATCCCGGCGATGGTTGCCAGAGCCGTCATCAAGATCGGCCGCATCCGGCGTTCGCCGGCAGCGATCATCGCCTCTTCCGCATCCATTCCTTCCCGGCGGAACTTCTGATCCGCATCGAGCAGCAGGATCCCGTTTTTGGCTACAATCCCGATCACCATGATGAGGCCCATAAATGACGAGATATTAAAGGTTGTCCCCGTTATCAACAGTGCCAGGAACACCCCCGACGTGGAAAGCAATGCTGAAGCGAGAATGGCAAGCGGTGCTGCGAAGTCGCCAAATTCGAACAACAGCACAATAAACACCAGCACAATGGCCAGAATCAGAACTACGGCAAGGTCGTGAAAAGAACGCTGCTGTTCGGCGAAGGCGCCGCCATATTCGACCCGGATGGCATCTGGCAGGTGCAGATTGGCGACTGCCTCCTGAACCTGGGCAATGCCGCTCCCCAAGTTCAAGCCTTCCAATCTGGCGGTGACGGCCAGATCCGGCTGCAGGTTGTCACGACGAATCTCGGTCTGTCCGGGCATTTCGACCAGGCGCGTCAGCGAGCCAAGAGTCGCCTTTTGACCGGTCGCGCTGCCCAGGATCGTGTTCTGCATCGCCTCCAGTGAAGCCCGGGTGGCGGCGGGGAATCGGATGCGGATCGTGTACGGGCGGTCGCCGATCACCACCGGCGTCGGGGCCTCCTCTCCTTGCATGATGGCGGCGGCGTTCATCTCCACTTCTTCAGGAGTGAATCCGGCGCGCGAGGCCACGATCGGATCCACTTGAAACACCATCGCGGGACCGCTGATCGTGTTGTCAATTCCATTCAGAACGTCTACCACGCCTGGAATCTCGCTGATCGCCTCGGCAACCTGCGGCGCCCATTGATGCAGCAAAGCCTGATCCGCACAGAACAACTTGATCTCGACCGGTTCTGGGGCGCTCGTAAGATCGCCGATCATATCCTGCAGCAGTTGGACAAACTCGACCTCGAGCATGGGATACTTCTCTGCGATCTTATCCCTCAGATCCGCGGTTACCTCGTCCACGTTGCGCTCACGATCCCTCTTGAGTTTCACTGCATAGTCCCCGGTGTGTGCCTCGGTGACGGCGATGAGGCCGAGTTCCAGGCCCGTCCGGCGCGATGTGCTTTCTACTTCAGGCATGTCGCGCAGCATCTCCTCAACCCCGGTGAGCACCCGGTTCGTCTCCTCCAGGGACGAGCCTGCCGGCATCCAATAATCGAGAATAAAGCCGCCCTCGTCCATTCCGGGCAGCAAGTCAGTGCCCAGGGAGCGATAGCAATAAAAGGAGGCAACCACCAGCACCAGGCACAAAGTGCCGACAAGCCAGGGGTGTTCGAGAGCTCCGCGCAGGGTGAATTGATAGACCCGCAAGAGGCCGGCAAGAAATCTGGATGGCACAGCATGGCTTTCGCTCCCCGCCGTGCCTTCGCCGGCTTCTCTGCCAACTCCGCGCTTTCGAATCAGGTAGTGGCTGAGCGTCGGCGTCCAGGTCAACGCCAGCACGAGCGAGGTCAGGAGTGCCATGCCCACCGTGACGGCGAGCGATCGAAAAAAAACACCAGTGACGCCCGTGATCGAAATCAGCGGCAGGAAAACCACGATCGGGGTAAAAGTCGAGCCCAGCAGCGGCACCTTGATTTCGCGCAGCGCGCTTCGAATCGCCTCGGCGCGATTCTTCCCCGAATCCCGATGGGTGATGATGTTCTCCACAACGACGATGGCATCGTCGATGACCAGGCCGACAGCGGCGGCCAGACCCCCGAGGGTCATCAGATTGAAGCTTTCGCCAAGGACGCGCAGCGCGATAAAAGTCACCACGATCGTCGCCGGAATCACCAACCCGGCGACCAGCGAAGTGCCCCAGTCACGAAGAAAGAGCACCAGAATGAGCGAGGCCAGCACCAGACCGATCAGGATGGCATCCCGCACGCTATCGATCGAATCGTTCACGATCTCCGATTGATCGTAGAATGAGTTCAGCTCGATGCCGCGCGGCAGCGTGCGCCGGATCTGCTCGATTTCCTTGTGCACTTCGTTGGCCACCATGACGGTGTTTCCGATCGGCTGACGGTATACGCTCATCAGGACGGCGGGCTTTGCGTTGGCGGTTACGATCGTATAGACTGGCTTGTAAGAAGGTTTCACCGTGGCGATGTCGCCGATCCGGACCGGTACCCCGGCCGGCGTGGTTTTGACAACAATGTCCGCGATCTCCTGCGGGTTATGTGCCTGGCCGCTTACCAAGCCGAGCACCAACTGGTGGTTTTGCTCCATCATGCCGGGAGAATCCACCATGTTGGTGGCTTTCAGGGTGTCGAGCAGGCTGGGAACTGTGATTGCAGTCTGCAGCATCTTGGCGGGATCGGGAGTGATCTCGAATTCCGGTTGCTGGCCTCCCTGCACCACAACCATGGACACGCCGCTCAAGCGGTTCAATCTCGGCCTGAGTTCATAGGTCGCGAGTTCCCAGATTTTGGTCTGTGGGACGGTATCCGAGGTGAGGCTGTATCCCATGATCGGGAAGGCAGCGAATGTCAGCCGGTTCGAGCTGATCTTGGCGGTTGCGGGCAAGCTGAACCTGATTTCGGCCAGGGCGGCATTCACCAGGTTGAGGGTCTGGAACATGTCCACTTGCCAGGAAAAGAACAGGCTCACCTCGGCGGTTCCGCGGCTTGTGATCGAACGAACGGCCTCCAGCCCCTGGACCGTGTTGACCGCCTCTTCAATCGGGCGCGTCACGGTGACCAGCATCTGGTCGATAGGGGCGACCCCGTTGTCGACGCCGATGACCACGCGCGGGAAGTCCGTCGAAGGAAATACCGCCACCGGAATGGTGAATGCCAGATAGATTCCAACCCCGACGCACGTGAGGATCAGGAAAATGATCGGCTTCGCATGGCGTGCGGACCAATGTTCTGCCGCCGGCGTCTCTGCGATTTGCGCTTGGATTTTTTGATTGTCAGTCATGCTTGTTGGTCTTTTCGTTGATTTTCTTGTCGGATTTCTCGTCAACCTTCTCGATACGGACTTTCGCCTTGTCCTCTAATCCAAGCCCCCCTACGACAATCACCTGCTCACCCGGCTCGAGTCCTTTGAGCACCTGCACCTTGTCGGTCTCGCGAATCCCGATCTCGATCGTCCTCTCGTGGGCCAGCGAATCAGAACCGAAAACCATGACCTTCCCCGGGCCTTCCTCGGAAGGCAGAATTGCCGCTTGAGGAATCACGACCGCGTTTTCTACCGTCTCTGCCACAATGGCAACCATGACCGAGGCGCCGGGTTTGAGAAGCTCCCCGGGATTCGGCGCCTTAATCCAGACTTCGGCGGTCGTGCTGTTCGGCTCCAATGCAGAACTGATCACGATGACTTTACCATGAAGGTCGGCAGAGGAATCCAGTGCGGCAATCGTCGCCTCGTCACCTACTTTGAGCAGCTTGAGCTGGTCGGCGGGGACGTTGGCGCGGGCAATAACCTGAGAAATGTCCATCACCGTAAGCAACGGCGAGCCCGGGCTCGCCATTTCCCCCACATACATGGGCCGATCGGTGATGACTCCGTCAAGCGGGCTGGTGATCCTGGAGTATTCCAGCTGCACCTGCGCACCTTGATGGCGCCCTCTGGCAGTGTCCAGTTGAGCCTGGGCCTGTTTGAGCCCCGTCTCGTGGCCGACCCTTTCCAGGGAATCCAGATGCTTCGCCGCCGTTTCGTACTGGCTGCGCGCCTGGACAAAGGCGACGTTGGCTTCGTCCACCTGCCGGCGCGGCAATGCACCTTGCTCCAGAAGCTGTTTCCTGCTTTCGTACAGCTTCCGGGCGGCATCGAGCGCCTCTTTCGTAGATTGGACTTCCAACTGCGCCTTGGCAATTTCTTCAGGCAACGAAGCCGCCGTGGTATTGCGATAGCTGGCCTCTGCTTCGTCGGCCAATCCCTTGGCTTCCAGGGCGGCTGCGGTCAAATCGCCGTTTTCGAGTTGGGCAAGCAGTTGCCCTCTTCGGACATGATCGCCCCGGTTCACAAAAAATTCGCGGATCGCAGCACTGATTTTCGGCATGATTACAGCCCGGTCCGACGGATACAGAATCGCGCGTGCACGGATAATTCTTTGAATCGTGGCACGCCGGGCTGGCGCTGTCTCGACCGGCGCGATCGGTTCGGCTCCCGGAGTTTCTTTCTGGGCGCAGCCGGCAGCAAGAAAAAAGATCCACAGTGCTGCCGCGGTTTTGATTCTTATGTGCGGATGATAGTTCAGCATAGGTCAAATGGTCCCTGTAAGCGTTTGGATACTGGCCAAAGCAAGTCGATAGCGGGCAAGGCCGTCGTCATAGGCGTTGCGCGCCTGAGCCAGAGTCGACTGGGCATCCACTACTTCGAGAGCGGTGATCTCTCCCGCCTCATAGCGCAAGTTGGTAAGCCGGAGACTTTCCGTCGCATCCTCCATGGTTCGTTTCAGCGAATCGAGTTGCGCAAGCGCAGCCTGCGCTTCCACATAGAGCGTATGAAGGCTGGAAATCAATTGCCTGCGGGCAAGTTCGAGTGCCAACTGGGCCTGCTGGCGCCGCATGTCGGCCTGACGCACCTTGCTCCGCGTCGTCCCCCATTCCCACACTGGAATGTTCAGGGTAGCCTGCGCCGACGATCCCAGCCGGTTCAGCCGCTCCTCGTCGTGTACGGCAAACTGCCGCGAATTGATACCGTAGAAATAGTCGAAGCTGAGAGTCGGCAGATAGGCTGCACGCGCGATCTTGATGGCGAGTTCCTCCTGGCGGAGGCCCTCCTCGGCGGCGCGCAGCTCGGGGCTTTTGCTTCTGGCAATAGCTTCGATCTCACTGTAGGGAGGTAGGGAACCCAGGGAACCCAAGTCATCCACAAGCGTGAAATCGAGCCGGTAATCGGGGAACAGCAGCACAGCGAGCGCGATGTGGGTTTTTTCGACCGCCAGCCGGGCGTCCTGGAGATCGCGCTGGCGTTGCTGCAAAACCAGTTGTGCCTTCAGGACGTCTGCGCGCGCTACCTCTCCGCCCTTCTCCAGCTTTTGGGTGATCTCGACGAACCGCTGCGCTTCCTCCAGAGCACGCTGCGAGTTGACGGCCTTACGTTGAGCCGCCAAGGCGGAATAGTAACTTTCCACCACGGTAGCCACGAGTCCTCGCTCCACGATGTCTCGTTTCGCCGAGGCCAGCGACTGCGCCGCGACCGTCTGCCGATACGCCGCCAGCTTTTCAGGTGAGAACAATTCCTGATGAACCTGGGCCTGGCTGCTGTAAATGTGCACACCGTCGTTGGCAACGAAAATCCCGGATTCGGTGCCGTTCCCCTGGGTGTAGATGTACTGGTTGAAGTAGTTCAGCGACGGCAGAAGCGCCGCCTTGGCCTGGGTGCGATCTTCTCGCGCCAAATTCACATCAATGGCGGCCGACTGGAGTTGCTGGCTGTTCATGCGAGCTCTCTCCAGCGCATTCTTCAGATCAATCGTCGGAGAAGCCTGCTGCGCAGCAAGGGCGGCGGTCCAGGCACAAACAGTCACAATGATGGAGAAAAAAAATCCCTTTGCTTGTGCGAGATACATACAGCTCCTGTCAAATGACAAATGGTGCGCGACGGGCGGCGAATGGAGAACCTTCCCTTCGCCGCCCGCGGTCCACCATTCTTACTTGGCATCCATCCCATAAACAAGCACTTTGAATGAATTAGGTACCGCCTGGGGGCGCGGTGCTCTGCCGGGAGGCGTGCCGGCAGGCGGTGTCGCAGGCGCCGGCTGATAGTCGACGGCAGCGAGATAAATCTTGTGTGTTTTCGGATCGAGCGTCATCGTGCGCGAGCCTCTTGCAGTTTCAAGCGTCTGCACAACCGTCAGTTTTTCGGGAGTCTCTTCCCTCGCGATCGTGACGCTGCCGGCCTGGCCGCAAGATGCGAAAGCCAGTTTTGTGCCGGGATCAAACCGGTTGGCGTCCACACCCGCGCCGATGGGGACGGTGCCGACGACTTTTCCGGTGATGCTGTCCATCATCACCATCAGGTTGTCGCACCCGATAAACAGCCGGTGATTCTGAAGATCGATCGCCATTCCCGAACCGCCTTCACCGGGCGCTGTCGGCCATTGCGCAACGATTTCATGCGTCTTGATGTCAATGGCGGCCACCAGGTTCAGACTGTCAATGTTGTTGTATACGCGCCCCGCCTTGACGTCGACCACGGCAAACTCCGGAGTCCCGGGGAGCTTGATCGTGGTTACGACCTTGCCGGTTTTCGCCTCAAAAACGGTCGCCGACGGTGCATTCCGGTCCCGGTTGAAGGTATACACTTCCTGGGCGCCCGGAACATAGAGGATCCCATCAGGATTCGGCCCGGTATCCACCTTGGACTTGGTCTGGAGGGTCTTGAGGTCCACAATGCTGGACTTGTTCTCACGGCCGTTGCTGGAGAATCCCAGCCCCAGCTCGGGGGCGACGGCAAAGCCGTGAACTCCCGGCGTGTCCGTGATCTCACCTACGACCTCGTCCTTGTCGATGTCGATCACAACGATCTTGGTTTGGTGGCTGACATAAAGCCTGCGTCCGGCTTCATCGGTGGCGGCATAATCCCAGCCTCCTTCGGCGCCGATCGGGATGGTCTTCAGATACTTGTATGGGCCTGCGGCAGGTGTTGGGGTCTGAGTGACCGCAATTCCCGACAGAGCCAACATAATAATGGAGATAAACAGACACCGTTTCCTGTTCATGTCTCGCCTCCAGGCTGTTGCTGATTCATTTTTCCGCGCTGATCACTCCGGTCACCCGGGCAAAGAGCCCTGACCTTGACCGGATCATTCCTGAGATGATTAAAGCAGTACAAATCCAGGTCCTTAGCTGTAATTACGCTGCGCTTCATATACGGTTTCGTTTGGCGATTGCCTCATCGAGATTACTTAATGGGACAGAAAGGGTGAATGTGCTTCCCTTTTCGGGATCGCTGGCAACGGAGACGCGACCGCCATGCAACTCGGCGATCATCTTCACAATGGCAAGCCCCAGTCCGGCGCCCTCCGAATCAGTCCCGGCGCGGCCTGCGCCACGATAGAAACGGTCAAAAATGCGAGGCAGGTCCTCAGCTCCCACTCCCCTTCCGGTATCAACCACCATAAAGGAAGCAAGGGGAGGGATCCGCCGCGACCGCGACCGATATCGATCCACCCGGCGGGGTATACTTGACGGCATTCGTCAGCAGGTTTATGACGGCGCGCCGCAGCAGCCGGGCATCGCCGTGCACACTGACCTCTTCTCCCACACGCCAATTGAGAACCATATTTCTGCTTTCCGCCAGCGGGCGCACGGCGCGGCAGCTTTCATCCGCGATCTCCATCAAGTCCACCGGGTTCCTGGCAATTGGCAGTTGTGCCGCTTCGGCGCGCGCAATTAGAAGGAGATCGTCTACAATCGCCGACAGATGCTCCGCTTCGGTGCGCATGGTGCTATGAATAGCCTAATTACTTCCCCGGGGGAAGCTTTTTGCCGTTAAGGCCCATTTCAACCTCAGACTGCTCTCCCGCCAATTCCACCAAAGCAGAGAATCCAGTCTGGACCTTGGAGCCGTTGAAGACTGCTTCAAGCTTGACGAGTTTTGCCTTCCCGATGCTCTTGTTGATCTCAGCCTGGACGGCAGCGGGTAGTGAGGCGAGATTGATTTCCTCTTCCACCTCCGTCAGAACGCCCTTGGCATCGATCAACATATCCCTGGTATGCCCTTTTATCTTGGTCTCGATTTCGTAGATGGTTTTCCCATCCTCGTTTTCCCAGTACGGGGCCGTATCTGTAGAATCCAGTTTTTGTATTAGAGAATCTGACGTCAGCTCGCGGCCGCCTTCGGTTATCCCATTCAATCAACGCTTCTGCAAGCCAGCTCTAATCTGAAAACTGGAACCTACAGGTACGCCCCCCTTGCACGGCCCGGATTTCATTTGAAGCCATCGCATCCGGCTGCATGCGCCGGAGCGTCTACCGCTTTGCCGCCGGACGGAACGTATCGATCACCCGCGCATCGATCCAAAAGATATCGTCCTGGCCTTGGCGACTGCTTGTGAAGAACAGGTACTTTCCGTCCGGGGATAGCATTGGCGTGTATTCAGCGGCCGAGGAGTTCACGGCCGTGCCCATGTTCTTTGGATCTCCCCACGCGCCGCCGGCTTCCCGGAAGCTTAGGTAGAGATCAGCCGCACCCAGACCACCCGGCCGCTCCGAGGCGAAGATCAGGCAACTCTCGTCGGGTGCGATGAACGGGTTGTACTCGCGCGAATCAGTGTTGATCCTCCGTCCCAGGTTTTCGGGCGGCATCCACCGGCCGGCGACGCGGCGCGTCCTGTAGATGTCATTCTCGCCCAGTCCTCCCCGGCGGTTTGAAGAGAAGTAGAGCGTGCCCGTCCGCGTCAACGTCGGGTAGTAGTCGGCCGCGTCCGAGTTGACGACCGGGCCAAGCCAGGCTGGTGCGCTCCATCCGCCGGCCGATCGGGTGACCAACCAGATGTCAGGCGATGGGGTTGCCGTGACGGGTGCGGCCCCGGCCCGGGGGGCGGACGTTCCAGGGACTGGCCGTTCGGAACAGAAGTAGATCTCGCGGCCTTCCGAGGTCACGAACATGTCGACGTCGTTCTCCCCGCCACGTGAAAAGGGTGCCACCACGGGTCGCGTCCAGCGGGTGCCGTCAGAGCTTGCCATCATGATAACGGTGCCGCCCGGATATGGATCGCGAGCGAAGAACAGCGTCCGGCCGTCCGGCGTGAAAGCGGCGTTAAGCTCTCGCCGCTCGGTCGAGACGATTGCGGGTGCGAATAGCGACGGCGTCATGCCGGGCGGCTGTTGCCCGAGGAACGGCCCCGAGAGTTCGGCGATCGGCGGGCGTGCCACGGCTCCCTGCGCCTTGAGATAAGCCGCCACGCCGTCATGTCCCTCGCGACGTGCCACATCGAGCGGTGTGGCACCGCGGAAGTTCGCGGTGTTGACGCCTGCCTGCTTCGAGACGAGAAGGCGCAAAACAGACTCGAGGCCGTAGGATGCGGCCATGAGCAATGCGGTGTTGCCCATCGGATCGGTCGCTCCTGTCGATGCGCCCACGTCGAGCAATGCCTCAATGACCGGCAGCCGGCCACGCCTAACCGCCATGACGAGAGGTGGCATGCCGGCCTCGCCGCCCCCATTGACGTCGGCGCCCTTCGCTACGAGCAATCGGATGACCTCGGGGTTCCCGCCGGCGATGGCGCCGTGCAGCACAGTGCCGAGCGCAGATGATGACCGCGGGTCGGCCCCGCGCCCGAGCAGCAGTTCGACAATCGCCTGCTGGCCGTAAACTGCGGCCCAGAAGAGCGGTTGGACCCCCTGGCGGTCGCGCAGGTTCACAAGCGAAGGATCCTTATCGAGCGCCGCCGCCAGCGCTGCGACATCACCTTTGCGCAGGAAGTCCTGAAACCCTGCCGGTTGGTTCTGACTCCGGGATGTGACTGCCGCAAGGAGAAGAGCAGTGAGAACGATGATCAACTTCGAGGCCATGAAACACCCCCAAGCATTTTTAGATATTGGATGGAAAAGAACGCGTTCAGCCGTGCCGCCCACGTCACGGCACCGCTGGTTCCGAGCCATAGGACCTCCCGCGCTTCGGCGGATAGTCCGACAAGCCAGGCTCTGTCGAATTGCTTCCTCGAGCAGTCGCCGACAAAGTGGCCTATGTCCCCGGGCCGTCCTTTTTCCCGGCCGGCATGGAGGAAGCGCGGCGCCACTTGCGGCTGAATTTTTCCTATTGCGGCCCGGAGCGCATCGAGGAGGGCATCCGCAGGCTCGGCGCCGTCTTCGCCCGGGCTCTGCAATATCCGGCCGCGCAGCTCGATGCGCGGCGGTAACAGCAATGGCAGCTGCAAGCGGCGAGAAACAGACGGCAGCCTGCCAAACGGCAAGCCTGCGCAAGTTCTCGTCGGACAGCATGGCCCGAGTCGACGTCCAGGTCCACGTCCAGGTCCAAGTCGACGTCCACTTGAAGGAAAGGGCCTAAGTTGACTCTTGTGGGGCATAAGCCCTGGGATGCGGCTTTGGAACTAGCTTGCCGTTCTTCTTGATCCCGGTCCGAGCCGACAGCTGGGGCTCACTGCGCTCATTTCCCGGCCCGATGCACTGTGAAGTAGGGCTGGTTTGCCAGGCCCACACCGAATCCCGGATACAGCCACGACGTGTCCGGTCCAGAACTCAATTCGAAGTAGTATTGTAGAGGGTAGGGGGATTCCGTATAGGTTGCGGGTATAGCTGCCCGAAAGCGATTAGCCTGTTTCTCCATGGGTGCTGCAACATAGCGTTCGGCCTGGTTCACATGGCGGTAATACAGAAGGACCGAAACGGCTCCCGGCTTCTCAAGTGACAGCACAATTGGCAAAGGTTGCCCGGGACGAAAATTTGACGGCGGTTCGTGGCGACAGGGAACGGATGCCCGTCGGGGGCGGCCCAGCGCCTCCCTGATGGCAGACTGAATCCGGTGCTGCGGCACTTCGCTTCTCCGGGTCTGCTCCAGCCTCCCGGCCATGTCGGCGATATCATCATCCATGGCCGCCAACCGATCGAGCCAATGGCCCCGCAAATGGGTCTCTTCGCCGATGGTGATGTCCGGCTGGTAGATGTCCTTGGCACGCGCCGCAAGCGCGGCCCACACTTCCCGGGCGCTGCGGTACTTTTTCAGCGCTTCCTCCAGTGCCGTAATGTCGCCCGTGCGTTCATGGATGCCATACAGGACGCCGCTACGCAGTTTGGCGCCGTAGAATCGGCCCAATCCGGCCTGCATGGCCACGTCGACAGCAAGCCTCCGCCAATCGGATGCGCTCCGATCCGCAACCTGAGATTCTGCCCGGGTCAAATGGCGCTCGGCAACGTCGGCGTAGTCTTCGATCCATTGCGCCACCTCGATGGGGGAGTATTTACCGCAGCGCTCTCCTTTGAGGAGTTCCCCGGCAAAGTCGTTGATCTGAGAAAACAACTGCGGATCATGCGGACTGACGTTGCCGAAGACCCTGGGAGCCGGACTGTCGCTGTACGGGTGCCTGCGTTTCGGATCGACGATCGGCTGGTTAGTGTACATCTCAACCCAATAGGTGTTGTTTCCGGCCGAAGCCCCATGGGCGGTGGTTACCACCGGCAGGATGCGTGAGGCATTGGCCAGCGCCTCCTCGGCGGCTGGAGCTGCGGCGGCGAACTGCGTGCGCAGGTAGCGCCGCCAGACATCCGGGTCCGAATCGGGATTGTAGAGCAGGCGGCCCCAGACCCTGAGCGTGTACTGATATTTCAGCCAGTCCCATCGCGGCTTCAAGGAGGCGTCCGCATACCCGCAACGGTCCCCTGCGATTCCCGAGCCGCGGCGGCCCTTGAAGGATAGCGGTTCCATGAGTTCCGCGCCGGCGCTGCCGCAGAAGCTGAACGCCCGGCTGTGGGCTGCGCCCGTGACCGGATCGCCCCACAACAGAAGCCGCTGTGTGCCCGGCCAGACACGGTGCAACACCCCATATCGGCGGTCTTCCCTCAAGAGGTCGCCATATCCATAACGCAGGAAGCTCCGGGACCCGGCGCTGAGCTTCATCAGCCCGGAGCCCTCTTCACCGGGCTTGGGACGCTCGAGAGCGCGGATTTCCGTCTGGTGATAGGGCATGCCGAGATGCTCAGCCCAGTACTTGGGCGAGATGTTCACCGGCATGTTCGTGGCAAGCGCAATGTCAATCATGCCCTGGTCCATGCCCTTGGCATGCATGTCGATTTCCACCTTCCGGCCGCATTGCGCGACGCCCTCGAAGACCGTCTTCCAGAAATCATAGTTGCCTTCGGGAACCCCGCTCTCCCCATGAATTCTGAAGGTGATGCCGCTGATAAAGGGGCAGGCGTTCAACAAGGTGCGCAGCGCATCGCGGCAGTACGGACCATGATTTTCCCTGGAAAGGCCCTCAATCGTGTAGTTGGGTATCAGACTGTTGATCCACTCATAACCGTGCATCCAGATGCCAAGCTGGAATTGCATGCCCCGGGCCACGGTTTCCGCGCCGATGAATTTCAGCGTTTCGAGATTACGGTCGCGCTCCGCATCAGGCAGGCCGGCGGCTCTGACATGGTATCCGGGCACGGCCAGCAGGAAGGGGTAAGCGAAGAGGAAATACGCGTCCAGGACGTTGCGGAGAAAATCGTAACCGATCCCAAGGCTCAGGTTAAAGCGGTTGTAGCGCTGCGTGGCCAGCATGGTGAGATAGCGGGGCCACATGTCCCGGTCGTCGAACCAGGGCTTGTCTTCCACGTCGCTGACGAACAGCCGCGCCAGGCTGCGCACGACATTGGCCGGCCGCTCGACCGTGGGCGCAGGAATATTCAGGGCGGCCAGCGGATTGGTGCCATTCTGCACACGGTCCGCCAGATCCAGGAGAGCGTAGACCAGGCCGCGCGCATCGTATCCGCATGCCAGCAGGACTTGTCTGCCGGACACTTTTCCCGGCACCAGTCCAAGGGCTTCCGGCACCTCGGGAATCCGGACTCCCGCGCTCTTGAGCACTTGCACGGATGTGGGAGCATTCAGACCTCCGGCCGCGAGGCACATGTCGCCGGGAGGCGACTGGGCTGCACGCTCGCACCGGCGCACGACGACGCCCCGGGCCAACAGAGATTTCTCGAGCTCCTGAGCCGCCCATTGCGACGGCGCCGCTGCCGCCACGGCATCTCCAGGATCCAGGATGAGCGAAACTCCCCGTCCTTGGGCCGTGGCGACATCAACACTGGCCGCTCCCAGGGCGGCCGCCATTCCGGCCGCCTTCAGAAACTGCCGCCGGTTGACAATGTTTCGATCCGTCGATCGCATGAATCGCTCCTTTGGCTTCTTTGGTTTCCGACCGGCCTATTAATCCATACATGCCCGCCCGCGGTCACGAGAATTTATTGTGCAAGGTCACTGACCGCTCGAGCCGCTTTTTGAAACCACGAAATACACGAAAAACACGAAAGTGAAATTTCGTGTATTTCGTGTATTTCGTGGTTCAAGCATTTGGTTGTGGCTATGCTGCGCTGTGTGTTTTCTGGTTGTATCTCTGGCCGCTGCGGATCGCGCATCCTTGTGTACGGGGAACCGCAAAGGTATCATCGCAGCGAATGATTGCCACTTCGTGGAGGATTCTCATGGCGCGCGAATTTCTTCTGGTTCTGCTCGGACTCGCCGCAGGGATGCTCAGCGGCCTTATTGGCATCGGCGGAGGAATCATCATCATTCCCGCCCTGGTCTTGCTCTTCGGCCTGACACAACATCGGGCCCAGGGAACAACGCTGGCGCTCCTGATTCCACCCATAGGCATCCTGGCCGCGTGGACCTACTACAAGCAGGGATTTGTGGATGTTCGGATTGCTCTCTTCATTGCCATAGGTTTTGTGGCCGGCAGCTATTTCGGGGCCAGGGTTGCGACTCGATTCAGTGACGCGACGCTGGAGCGAGTGTTTGGATTCGCCCTCCTGCTGATTGCCCTGAAGATGATCGTCGGGAAGTGACCGACGGCCATCGCCTGCTACGAATTTGCGCGAATATCACCGGAGGCGGATTACATCATCTTTACCCCTGTTTTTGTTTGAGTCTCACGCGCGTATATCCTATGCTTCATGGAGGGGGTGGTAAGGTAGACATGAAGGAAGAAATGGACAACATCCGCCGGCTGAACGGGGCGGACTCGGAGCGTGTTGGATCTGCTGCAAAGGGAAAGCTCTTCGTCCTTACAGCGCCTCTCACCGAGATTATCGATCACGCGGGCTTCTTCATTCAGATGGCAATGGCGTCCATGCCCACCTGGATGGAAGGAGTCATGAACAAGAAGTATCCCCGGTGGCGCGAGCTGGAGCGCAACGAAGACGGTTCGGCGCGATGCATGACTGCCGGGGTACGGATTCTGGAATCTTCGCTGCTTCGCTGCTTCTCTCCCGAAGATGTAGTCGCCTGCTATCCCGATGATCTTCACAAGTTCGTCGGTCCGGATACCCGCGTGGTTGCCGTCTCCACTCACAATCCGTTGGGCGTCACTTTTGCGGCGGGCGTATATGCCTCCGTCTTCGGCACGTCGAAGAACCCCATTAATTCCCATTATGCCAGACAGCTGTTTGCGAGCCTCAAGGAAAATCCATGGCGCAACAACTTCAAAGTCATCGTGGGCGGGGCCGGGGCTTGGCAGATCACCCAAACGCACAGCCATGAAGAACTGGGCATCGACTGTGTGGTCGAGGGCAGGAGTGAATCACCCGAGACTCTCGAATTGTTGCAGAAGGCGGTCCGGGGAGAAAATCTACCGCTCGATGTCGCCATCTCCCCTCCCACAGATCGGGAGAGCATCCTCGTGCCCGAGAAACGCACGACCTTCGGCGTAGTAGAAATGACGTCCGGCTGCGGCAGGCGGTGCCGCTTCTGTCTGCCCGATTTGAGCCCCCAGATTGATCTGCCCAAAGAAAAAATCATGGCGGGTGTCCGCGCGAACATCCTGAACGGCAACAAGCAGATCTCGCTGGCGACTGAGGACATGTTCATCTGGGGGCAGGTGCAGACAGATACTCCCTTTTATTTCCCCAACCGCGAAGCATTGCTGGATCTGTATGCGGAGGTCGTGAACACGCCGGGCGTAGAGCAGCTCCTGCTGAGCCACAGCACGATGGCGCCCGCGGTGGTTGATCCGGTTTTGATCCGGAAGCTCTCCGATCTATTGCTGGCCAAGAGCCCGATTCACCTTCCCTCATTCAGCACTCATCACGCCAATAAGATTCTTTCGCCGTTGATCGGCCTGGAGACGGGCTCCGTCCCGCTGGCAAAGAAGATCATGCCCGGAAAAGCGGCTCCCTTCCCGATTGAGGAATGGCCCAGCATTTTTGTGCAGGGCCTGACCATCATGAACCGCAATAACTGGTTTCCTGTGGTCACTTTGATTCTGGGGAGCCCGGACGAAACGGATGAGGACACCAGAGCCACATTGGATCTGGTATACGAAGTGGAACGCCGGAACCTGTTTGCATTCTTCGTCCCGTCGATTTTCACGCCGTTGCACGACACCCGCATGGCCGGGCACGAAGGGATTACAGAGACCCGGCAGATGACGCCCCTTCAGTGGCAATTGATGATGAAATGCTGGAAGATGAACCTGCGTGCAGCGCAGTTTACATGGTGGGCGCCGTTTGTCTGGCGGCTGGGGGCGATCGCGCTGTGGCTCTTCCGGCTGCGCAAGTTGAACGGGCCGCAATTCACCTGGCCCCTCCTGCTGTTTTCCAGTGCCCTTCCCGAAAGCCTCATGGCCCGCATGGGAAAGATCTATCCCGGCAAGGCGCTCAAGATAAAGAGCCGCAAAGAACTGCTCGCCACCATCCGGCCGCAGTTATGGAAATACTTGCGAAGGGACGCTGGCGACATACCTGGGGCTGAGGAACCGGATCAGTCATGCCGAACCGCCCGGACGATTCCGGTTTTTGCCGCCACGGGCAGCGGGATCTGCTGATTGCACTGCCTGCTGCTGCTTTCGGTTGCGGTTCCCGCATTTCCTGGCGTCAAAACCGCTTTTCCGGCGGCGGCACCGGAGTGAGTTTCCCCCATCCCTGCTCCTTCGCCGTTTTCATGTCGTTTATCAAACGTTCCGGGAGCTTCTCGTTCAGCTTGGGCGGCGTAGCCGTGTTTCCTACCACCCACGCGAGAGCGGCCAGCGTTCTTGAAACGGCTTGCATCTGCTGGTAATCGAGCTTATCGGCGCTGTCGGTGACCCGGTGGTAATCCGGGTGCAGGCCGCTGGTGAAAAAGACGACGGGTATTCCCATCTTGGCGAAGTTGTAATGGTCGCTGCGGTAAAAAATGCGCTGTCCGTTCGGTGCCGGGCCGAGATTGTCGTGGGTGGCGTCGGGGGCCGTGACGTCATAGAAGTGATTGAGGCTCAGCTTCTGATAGTTATTGTTGACGGATTCCAGCATCTTTCCCACGTCGTCGCTGCTGATCTCGGGACCGACCACGAAGATCTCGTTCGGCTCGACCAGCTTGTATTGGGGCGGGTCGACATAGCCCGGTGTTTTGTGGCGGCCGATCATATCCATGTTGAGGTTCAGGATCACCTTGGAGATATCCACCGGAGGGAATTGGTTGAAATACTGGGAGCCCCAGAGGCCTCTCTCCTCTCCCGCGACCCACAAGAAGATCATCGTGCGCTTGGGCCTGATCCCTTTTGCCGCCCCTTCCGCAAAAGCACGGGCCATAGCCATGACTCCGGCGCAACCCGAGGCGTCGTCGTCGGCTCCGTTGAAAATCACGTCGCTGTTGCTGCCGGGCACAGCCAGTCCGACATGATCGAGGTGGGCGGTCATGACCACGTACTCATTCTTGAGCACCGGATCGCTCCCCTCCAGCATACCGATCACGTTATAGGCGTAATTGCGGTCGCTGGTAACGGAGACGGTAAGACTGAGTTTCTTCTGCGTATTAAGCTCAAAAGACGCAAGCCTGGTTCTGGCCACAACGCCTTCGAGTACCTGCGCCGCGTTGAGCTTTTCCCCCTGGAAGATGGCAGTAGTCAGCTCCAGCCCTGCCGTGATCGAGGGGACCGAGGCTGGCCGGGCATCCTGAAATTTCACCACCTGGTAGGCCGGGCCGTTGGGCCCTGCGCCGCGTCCGCCAGCAGCCGGATTGGTCAACTGCTGCAAGGTTGGGACCATGATGATGCCCAGCGCTCCGTTTTTCGACGCGTAGCCCTGCGGCGTCATGAAGTCGGTGTTTTCTTCGCCAAGCGGATTGGCCACCCCGCCGCCCCGGCCCCGCCCTCCTGCCGCAGCATCGCCCTGACCGCCCCCGCGGGCCGCCGGTGCCGCGGCCGGCTGTGCCGGCGCCAATTCCGGCGGCACGCCCGCAACTACCAGGACCTTGCCGCGGACATCGATGCCTGCGTAGGGATTGGTGTTGGTTTTGTTGATGACATACCCGTTCCCGACAAAAACCATTTGGGCTTCTACGATGTTGGCCGGACTGGCTGTCCCGCCGCCGCGGCCGCCGCCAAACCCACCGCCGCCGCCAATCGTCCATTCCCTGGTGTATTCATAGTTGCGGGGGCCTGCCGGAACGGCCGTGGCACCTCCCGCCCTGCCTCGCCCGCCTCCGGCAGGCGGCGGAGGCATGTTCAAGGACAGCTTCATCTCTGCCGCATTCGACTGGTTGCTCACCAGCTCGATCGGCATAAGATAGGGCTCCAGCGGCCCGTCCGTGCCCGTCGTACTGCCTCCCGGCTTCAGGCCCCATTGGTGTAAACGACTGGCAATGTACTTTGCGGCAGCATTGTAACCGCGGGAAGGCTGGTAGCGCCCTTCCAACTCGTCGGAGGCCAGATAATACTCATACTCCTTCAGCTCTTCCGCCGTGATTGCATCGGCGTTGCCGTAGCTCGCAGTGGTCGCCGCGGATTTCCTGTTATTTTTCACCTTGGGCTGTTGCGGCGCCGCTTCGATCCACGCTAAAGCCAGCAACATCACTCCCAAAATGGCAACGCTTCCTATGACTCGACGCATATGGGGCCTCGTATTGATTGTGTTTTGCAGTTTCTTGGACGGCAAAGATTACCATTGGCCACGCGATGAGTCATCCGGAATCATCGATTCCCGGGGATTTAACTGCCGGCTGTTGTCAAGGAATTTCTTTCCCTCCGTGGCGGAAATCGCTAATAATGCTCCTGATCTCCGGCATTCCTTATATAATAAAAGATGTATGCCGGCAGATGTGCTGAGCGGCAGCAGGTTTCATTGAAGGAGAGAATCGATGGCGCAAGAAACGAAAAAATCCCGAGAGCCTCGAGGAGAGGTGATCATTGATGCGGAGCGATGCAAAGGGTGCGGATTTTGCATCGAGTTCTGCCCGACGGAAGTGCTCGTGTTTTCCGGCGAGTTCAACACCAAGGGTTATCACCCGCCCTATGCGGCGAAGCCTGAGGCATGCACGGGATGCGACTTGTGTGGCATTTATTGTCCGGACTTTGCTGTTTTCGGCATCCGGATCAAAGCGGTAGCCTGAAAGGAGGCCCAGCGTGAGAGCGGATCCAAAAGGAGTCCTGACCGGACCTCACTTCCTGGACGGAGATCACGCCTGCTGCGAAGGAGCTCTGGCCGCAGGTTGTCGTTTCGTCGCGGGATACCCGATTACGCCGTCGACGGAGGTTGTAGAGAGAATTGCCGGTCGATTTCCATCTGTCGGCGGCATATTCATACAAATGGAGGACGAAATTGCCTCCTCCATCGCCATTCAGGGTGCCATTTGGGCCGGGGCCAAGGCCATGACGGTTACGTCCGGCCCGGGATTTTCCTTGATGATGGAGCATATCGGCTTGGCTGCCATGCTCGAGGTGCCTGCAGTGTTCGTCGATGTCCAGCGCGGCGGTCCGTCGACGGGGCTGCCTACGCTGCCGGGCCAGGCGGACATGATGCAGGCTCGGTGGGGAAGCCATGGAGACTATGAGATCATTGCCATCTCCCCCAACTCTCCCCAGGAATGTTTCGATTTGACTATCCTGGCGTTCAACCTGGCGGAAGAGTACCGCGTGCCGGTCATGTTCATGATGGACGAGTGCGTCGGCCATATGACGGAAAAAGTCCTAATCCCTCCCGCCGACGAGATCGAGGTAACGCCGCGGCGCTATACCACAAAAAAGCCGGGTGAATACCTCCCATACCTTACGAACGGCGACATGATCCCGGAAATGGTAAAAGCAGGCGACGGGTACCGTTTTCATGTGACGGGGCTGACGCACGATGCGCGGGGCTATCCCGCCATGAATGCGGATTGCCAGGAAAAGCTCGTGCGCAGGCTGGTGGACAAAATCAGGAACAATACCGACAAGATCATGCGCATCGAGGAAGAGGATACCGACGGCGCCGACGTGGTTGTCGTTTCCTACGGCATTACGTCGAGAGTGGCTCTGAGGGCCATTCAGATGGCAAAGGCGGATGGGATTAAGGTCGGGCACCTGCGGCTTATCACTGTATGGCCCTTCCCGGAGAACCGGGTGCGCCAACTGGCCGGACGTATCAAAGCCTTCGTCCTGCCCGAACTCAACTACGGGCAGGTGTTTCTGGAACTGCAGCGCGTGGTCGAAGGAAAGACGAAGAGCTTCCTGGTTCCCCACGGCGGAGGCACCGTGCATCAGCCCGAGGTCATCTACGAGCAGATCAAGGAGGCAGCAAAGTGAACGAGACCAATCCGGTTGAACAATACCTGAGAATGGATCGCATGCCGCATATCTGGTGCTCGGGCTGCGGGCTGGGCACGACCGTAAACTGCTTTGTTCGGGCTCTCGAGGGCTGCCAGATTCCTCTGGACAAGATCAGCGTCGTTTCGGGCATCGGATGTACGGGGCGAGTGGCAGGATACCTGAAGCTGGACAGTTTCCACACAACCCACGGCCGCCCGATCCCGTTTGCGACGGGATTGAAACTTGCGAATCCGAAGCTGAAGGTGGTCGTCTACAGCGGAGATGGCGACCTCATTGCGATCGGGGGCAACCACTTCATTCACGCGGCCCGTAGAAACATCGACCTCACCGTTATCTGCGTGAACAATTTCACGTACGGGATGACGGGCGGCCAGGTCACGCCCACCACGCCCATCGATGCCATAGCTTCCACAACTCCTTACGGGAACTTCGAGGAGCCGTTCAGCCTGCCCTACCTTGCGGATTCTGCCGGGGCGGTTTATGTCGCACGCTGGACGACGTACCACATACGGCATATCACCAAGTCGATCAAGGAAGCGCTCCAGAAAAAGGGATTCAGCTTTGTGGAGATCATCAGCCCGTGCCCGACACTCTATGGCCGCAGGAACCGGCTGGGAGACGGCCTGGAGATGATGAAGTTCTACAAGGAAAACAGTTCGATCAAGAACGGATGCGATACACGCGAGGTCGGCTTGGGCTTTAAAGGACAGATCGTCTGCGGGAAGTTCGTCGATCGTGAGCGGCCGTCTTACCTCGAGATGTACAATAGCAAGATGGCGGAAAGATTCGGCTCCGCTTTCAACCCATATGAGGGTGTCCAATGATGACGACGGAGATCAAATTCGGAGGCTTCGGCGGCCAGGGGGTCATCCTGGCGGGGATGATCATAGGCAGGGCCGCCAGCATTTATGACAATAAGTTCGCCACGCTTACGCAGAGCTTCGGCCCCGAGGCGCGCGGCAGCGCCTGCAGCGCCCAGGTGATCGTGTCGGACCAGGAAATCCTCTACCCTTATGTGACCAAGCCGCAAATACTCCTGGTCATGTCACAGGAAGCCTGCAACAAGTTCCTGCCTGAAACTACGGACGATGCCGCCATCATCATAGAGGAGGAACTCGTCAAGCCCAAGGCCCTCAAATCGGGGATGAAAATGTTCGGCATCCCCGCCACGCGCTTTGCGGAGGAACTGGGCCGAAAAATGGTTTTGAATATCGTCATGGTGGGTTTTTTCACTGCGGTTACCAAGCTGGTGGGCCGCGATGCCGCCCGGGAAGCGGTGAAAACCTCAGTCCCGAAAGGGACCGAAAACCTGAACCTGCAGGCTTTCGACCGCGGCTACGAATACGGGATGTCCCTGGTTCAGGGCGCGGCGGCGCCGGTGGTCCAGTAACTCGTCGAGTCGTCCGCATCCTTTAGAGGTCGTCATGGAAAATTATCCGAAAACAGTGAAGACCAAAGACGGTACCAGTGTCGTGATTCGGCCGCTTACGCAGGACGATGGTCCCGCACTGCTGGCCTTCTTTCGGGCGCTGCCGGCGGACGACCGGCTCTTTCTCAGGGAAGATGTCACGAAGAAGGAAGTCACCGAAAGGTGGATATCGCAGCTGGATTATGAAAAGGTTTTCCCCATGGTTGCGGGGCTGGGTTCGGCCATCATCGGGGATGCGACACTCCATTTCAACCAGCATGGCTGGCACAGGCACATGGCGGAGATCCGCTGTGTGGTCGCGAGGGCACATCAAAAAAAGGGCCTGGGAACCATCTTGATGCACGAACTCGTATCCTATGCCGGCCAGAAGGGCGTCGACCGAATCCGGGCGGAGATGATGGACACTCAGCTCTCCGCTCAAAAGGCGTTTCATCGGCTCGGCTTCAAAAGAGCAGCGGAGTTAAAAGACTTCGTCATCGATATCAACGGGAAATCCCACGGCCTGGTGATCATGGTGAATGATGTCTCCGACTTGTGGAAAAAAATGGAGGATCTGCTCATCGACTACGACATCAGGATGGAGCAGTGACGCAACGCCATTGATCCGATCGGTGTTTTGAAGCATGAACCTGCTCCGAAAACAGGTAGGCCCCGGCCGGCGAGACTGTCTCAAAACTCGCCCGCGGCAGTTCCACCGCAACGGTTCGTTGCCGAAACAGCCGCGGAGCGGCGGCAG
>CAYGWQ010000040.1:0-24712 GCA_964353465.1 uncultured Acidobacteriota bacterium
GAAGAATTCGAGTTTCATCCGACAAGGCCTATTGTACCTTCTTTAGGAAGGGCCCTCTCCTCCTGCTCGACGTGTCTTGGTGACTCGACGTCGAATGAAGCAATCAGTAGACTTCTGAATTGTCCGCCTAACGGCGGCGCGTAACCCGCGGCGGGCGCACTGAAACCAGTCGTTCTCTCCCGGCGCGGCGCTCGCCGCCGGGTTCACGCGCGTGTTAGGCCGCCGTCGCGGTTCTCTCCGACGTCCGCCTCAGCGTGGCGGCTCGTTATACCACCCTGCCCATGGAAACCTGCGCCGGCGAAGCGCAAAAGCCACAACGGGATTCGTCAACACCAGCGTGCGCCACAGAGGCCACGTATCGAATCTCCGAGCCGATGTCGCGACCTGGAGATCGCGGATGAAGCAAGTCTGCAGCCCGCGTTTCCGCGCCGCGGCGCGAAGGCGCCAGAAGAAGTCGACATCTTCCCCCATATACAACGTTTCGTCATAGCCGCCCAGTTCCGCGAAGGTTTCACGCCCGCAGAATTGGCAGGCGCCCTGGGCCATGCCACCAAGAATCCCCACCATACGCCAGAATTTGAGGTAAGCCTGGATGACGGGACGCTGAGCATCATACGTGTTATCAACGGCTCCGCCCAAACAAGCCGAGTTCGCCATCACCTGACCGATGCGCAGTAACGATTGACTGGGGACCAGCGTGTCCGCGTCAACGAAGACGAGAACGTCGTGCTCGGCAGCGCGTGCCCCGGCGTTACGGACCTTCGCGATGTTGTGCTCGGCCTCGCCGATCACGGTGACGCCACGGTCGCGCGCAATCGCCGCGGTTCGATCGTTACTGGCGTTATCGACAAGGAGAATCTGAACGGGCGTGCCGGTATGGGTCGTCAAGAGCTCTCCGGCCGCACGGAGATGGTCGAGCGTCTCCGCAATGCAGCGCTCCTCGTCAAAGGCCGGGACTATCACCGAAACCGATGGCAGAGTGACGAGCGCCTTTCGGGTTCCGGCCCCTGACATCGGTTCGGTTCTCGTTTGGTACACGTTGCGGTCCGACCCCCTGCCGGTCGGTCTAACGCCTGGCGTTCAGCGGCGGGCGCTTTTTGCCCGGCCGCTGGAGCGCTTTGTTAGACGCCTCGTCGCCTCAGACATCCTCAGCAACGATCTCAATGCCTCGTTGACTGCAGCGGAGCTTCGAAATGCCTTGGCAACGTCTGGCTCAAGTACCACCAGGTTTGCGCCTTCTTTCAAAAGGCGGCGATAGTACTTTCCTCGAACAGCGCGGGAATAGTCGAACTCGTATTCTGGTCGCATATCGTCGTTTTCAATGTGGCGCTTCGACTTCATGACGTCTTTTCTCACCTTTCGTGGCACGGCGCGCACTGATGATACGCACCGAGCCTCTACGCTCAGTATGACACACAATGATGAGCCGATCTCGGGAGGAATAGCCGATCGTAAGGAGGCGGTGTTCACCCGAGGGATGACCAGGATCATCAAACGTCGCCGCGAACGGATCAAAAAAGATGGGTACCGCCTCATCGAAGGAAACGCCGTGCTTTTTAAGATTCGACGCCGCCTTTTCCCTATCCCATTCGCACCGCATGTGTCCCTCTCAGGGCGTCTAACGTCCCTGCTCAGCCGCGTCCGGCCTCAACCACTCCGTAACCGTCAAGAGAATCTGCGTCGTGATTACCACCAGCCTCGGCCGTCGCCGGAAGCCGAATGTTAGACGTCATGGCTATTTCCAATCAACTTTCAGGAGTGGTGTCTGAATCCTCCCGTCCCACGTCCTGTAGGAAGGCTCGGTCCTTTCTCCCACAAGAGTCGCCCGCAGAAATACCTTCCCTCTCTCGTGTTCCTGGATGACCCAAGCCCCACTGTCGGCGGATACCATCGCGGCCGCATCCTTCGGGATGCCCCAATTCCGGCACTCCAAGCTAATGCGAACTGCACTATCCCACGGCAAGATGACCGTGCTCAACTCACGCACAGGCCCGCTCCGGTTGAGAGACCGACGGCGGAGTAGCTGTTCCCCATCGGCGCTCACCAACTCAACCTTGAGGTGAGGATTGTCGCAATTCACCTCCATCGGGTGGCCAAGGTCTCTGACGTTGCGCAACTCCAGATAAGGCACAAGCCAACGCGTGCCGTAGAGCTTATCTTTTTCGACCAACCTAAGACGTGCCTGAAGTCCATTCGTCGCTTGCGACCATCCGTCTCCCCCATCCGGAGTTGACGCAACCCGCGAACAACCGGCCGAGGTGGCGAGCACCGCGGCAAGCAAACACGTCTCAATTCGTAGCTTCTTCATGTTCATGTGCCGAAGCAGATTCAGTGCGCCCAACGCCCGCGCTCAGCGGCGCGGCTTTTCCCGGCCGCTGGAGCGCGTTGTTAGCCGGCCTTCAGCGTCCCTGGACAACAAGTGGAACACCTGTCAAACCCAGGTGGAAGTCTGTCGACCAACAACTGCTGACGCGTTGTGCTTTCATCAAATGCAGGCCGACGGCGTCGGTTAACGAGAGGTCCTGGTCCGAGAATTTGCGCAAGATTTGCACAGCACCGATAAATTCATACGGCCCGACAGGAACCATCCGGAGCGGCTCGAGGTCTTCGATCAAGGCCAGAAATTGCAGGGCACGCATACGGTCATACCGTTTGAGAAACCAGCCATGTCCCTCGGCCACTACCAGCGTGCTCGTGATCAACTCCGGGGGATCAGAAAACAACCTGCGGAAAAGCTGATGGTGACTGTCAGATCGGTCCACGAATGCGATCAGTGCTGAGGTGTCGACGTATGCTTCAGCTCTTGGCGCCATAAACTATGTCGTCAATCTTCTGAGAAGATGCAGGATCACCGGTCTCGATCATTCCCGCGTACCTCATCCACGGCTTTGACGGGTCTGCAGGAAGGACCGTCCGAAGCGAGCGACGTAATAACTCGGCCATAGAGATTCCCAAGCGGCGTGCCTCGCGCTTGGCCGCGTCATATTCCATTTCGGACAGACTAATCTGTGTTCGAATCATGATAACAACTTATCATAAAGCGTTATCATTGGCAATGTCGCATGTTGTGAATCAACTGCAACCTGGGTTCCGACAAATGCGGCCGCAGAAAACTCTGCCGAAAGGGCTGCCTTCAACATAACAGCAGGGCCAAAGTGAAATGGCGTGAAGGGCATCTGTGCCTTTCCGAGTGCGAGATTCGGCTGGCTAACGGCTTGCCGCTCAGCCGCTGCGCTCTTCAGGGGTTGGCTGAAGCAGCGTATTGGGTGGCATCCCCGGTCACAGGAGTTGTGCAGCACGTCGTCGGACCATTAATGCGTGAACTAATCCGACAAAGCCCGACGCACATGAGTAGATGCTGACTCCAGCTGCCAGCCGCAATAAAAAGACCAAAGTCAGTACAGCGGGCAATATTGCCGTGCTGGCCCTGTGCTGATCCATCGTGCTGGGAGTCATCACCGCAGACAGCCCGGTCAAAGTTGCACAGATGCAGGCCAATGCTGCGTCAGGTTTGCTCAGATCCTTAATCCACAGAAAGCGACTCGTGCCGGAGAGCCCGCGCCGAACAGCAGAGAACAGTCCTATAAATAATGGAGCCTGGATCAAAGTGCTGAGAAAACTGCGCAGATCGATCAGTTTGATGCCGTAACGCCGGTGCAGCCTCGCCGTTTCTTCCCAAACCCGTTGCGGCTCATCTTTATACCGTCTTCGTATTCTGGAAAGTTGGGGTGCGATCTTCTTTAGGGCAGCCTGGATTTCTAATGAGCGGTATGCCAACCGCAAAGTCAAAGGCAGCAAGGCGATCCTGAACGTGAACGATACCATGGCAATCGCGAAACCCATATTTCCACCCATTGCCACCGAAAGGCTGGATAGCGTGGCATAGAGATGGTCGACAAAATCAGTCCAAAATCCCACAGTGCCTCCTTTTTGTATCGTCCTGAAGCATGCTTCGTTTGGCCTTCGATATTTGATTGGCGAGTCCGCCCGACGCCCGAGCTCCGCGGCGCAGCTTTTTCGCGTCCGCTGGAGCGCATTGATAGATTTCCTTTTCGTGCATGGGCTCTATTGGCAGCTGTGCTCCATGCCAGCATGCAACCACCCAGATGGTTCTGACCGCGCGGCGGTAAAAAAAACGATATGGCGCGACGATTACCTCGCCAAATGGCAGGTCCGGAAACTCCGGAATGAGTCGACCGGACTCCGGATACCTCGTGAGGCGTCGGAGTGCCTGCTCAGCTCTCTTGCGAAATCTGCCGGCAGCCAGCGGATTGTCCTCGTGGATATAGGACAACGCCCTGAGAAATTGGATGCGTCCGGATGGCGTAAATCGGAGCTTCACTTCATTCACCGGCAAGTAGAGCGTCCGCTTCAGCAAGGACGTCATCCAGTTCGAATCCTCTCCCCGCAGCGATTTCCTGTTCGCCCCGAGCGATCAGACGGAGAAGTTGGCACTCATGTTCACCGCGCTCGTAGGCTTCCGTACTCAGAAGAACCGCTGCGGCTCTGCCACGTTGTGTGATTACCACGGGCTGCCTCGACAGCTTGACCCGCTTCAGAACCGCGGCGGCGTCCTGTCGCAGGTCAGTTATCGGAATGATATCGGGCACCTTTGCCATAAACGTAACCTCCAGAGGTACGTTTAAAGATATCTCCAATGTGCCTAGATTGTCAACGAGCTGCTTCCATTGGTCGTCTAACGCCCACGCTCAGCCGCGGCGGACACCTCTCCCTGCTGACATCACTTCGCATGCTAGCGCCCTCCGACGGCTGCGGCGGGTGGTTCGGCGGCTCGACGGATCAGAGGCGCCGTTTTTTGGCCAGCGCATCGACGCTCAGGCGACCCGACCCCCTGGATGCGATATAAAGAAAGACGAAGCAGTACAGAACCGCGAGCTCGCCCTTGTTGACGATCGGCCAGAATCCGCCCGATGCGTGCGCCATGAAATAGGCCACGGCCATCTGGCCGCTTGCGACGAATGCGGCGTACTCCGTCCATAGTCCGAGGGCTACGAGACCGCCCCCGATCAACTCGATCACTCCAGCTGAGACTACCAGAGGGCTGGCAGGCAGGCTCTGGCCTCCGAACACGCCGAAGAGTTTCTGTGCTCCATGGGATGCGAAAAGGAGGCCTGCCACCAAGCGCATGAGCGCGTAGAACACTTCTGAGTACTTCCCCAGCCAACGTTCCATCACTAACTCCTTGTGGTCAAGACTTCTCTCGTATGGCGAAAGACGGATCCTTCCTCCTGGTATCTGCCCAACGCCCGCGTTCAGAGGCGGGAACCTGCGGGCGAAGCCCGATGGTGAAAATTCCCGGCAACGCGTTGTTGGGCGGCTTACGCGACAACACTGCTGGCCTTCTGATGCGCCAAATGCTATCCCGCATACGCCCGCTTTAGTTCATCGATGTCGATTTTCTTCATTTGCAGCATTGCCTCTACGGCTCCTTGGGATTTTATGGAAATTATTATCTAAGCGCCATCCGTTTCAGGCGACTTTTCTTGCACGCTCCCACCAGTTGAGAATCCGGAGCGCCCTGAGCGTATTCCAGCGGCTGGGCTTGCCGACCTTCTCCAGTTCGAAGAACGTCTGGCCGGGATGACGATTCTGCAGGATCCATCGTCCGTCCCGCCCCCGTCTGTTCAGCATCAGGCCGACCGGATCCTCGAGTCGCACATCATACTGAGCGCTGCTCGCCCGGAAGTAGTCCAACGTCCGGAGAACGTCGTGATGCCATCGCGGCGGGAACGAAAAGCGTGTGAAGGCAGGGTGCACGATCTTCCCAGTGCGGTGCGAACGATAAAGGTGATGCGCGAGGAAAAATCTGCGAGCCCTCGCCTCTGCCTGAACGACTTCCGGCGCCCGGGGTCCACGTGCTTCAACGTAGTCTCGCAAACCCTCCAGCACGTTAATCGTCGTGTGGAACGAACTGTGGGTGGCCCCGCGGCCGCGTTGACAGTTCCATCCGCCGTCGTCCATCTGCTCTCGAAGCACGTAATCGACAAGGCGCTCCCGGCGGGGATCATCGATGGCAAGCCACGACAGCAAACCGAGGACGAAACCGGTGATACACGTCTCGCTTCGCTTCTGCGTTGGCGAGAGATTGATGCCGCCATCGTGCCACAACCCCTCCTCGAGGAAGAGCAGGCACGATCTGACCGCGCTGGGTTCTGCCGGCGGGAGCCCAAGCTGGCGGAGCAACAACATGGAATAGGTGGTCGAGATCCACTTCTGTCCGTAGAGACGCGGTGTCCAGCGGCCCGCGCCGTCCTGGTGCCTCAGCAGCCGAGCGCCCCACCCTTGGTTGGCAACCTTGGCCTGCTCCGCCTGCCATTCTGCGCGTGGCGTGGCGAGAAGATCGCGCATGACCTGCCACCGGATGGATGGATCCCCTGCCATCAGCCACGAGATGACGGTGACTAGCAGTCCGGGATCCGACTTGGAATTCGGCATGACCGTCGAGATCTACACTAAGAATGCCGTCGAACGTGCCGCTCACAATCGTTCCAAGCCAGGCCCGCTCCAGCGTGGCCACCGACGGGTACATTGGGTTGTCAGGCCGCAGGGGTCTGCGGCCTTCGAGACAACTGCGACGACAGAAGAAACAAGAATCCGGGTGCTGAGAACGCCAACCATGCCCAGCCTTTCGGAAACGAGCCGGCGGTCGCGAGGTGAACCACATAGAACGCCAGCAGGCTTCCTACGGTGATGCTCCCTCCGAGGCCCTCCTTCCACCACGCCAGGACCATTCCGACAGAGATCCCGACAGGGAAAAGCAGAAGGCCGATCCACTCGTTCAGCCCGGAGGGGTTGATGCCTTCCCCCGCGATGAAGGCCAACACAAGGGCAACACTGGCGACACTCCAGACCCTTGCGGTCCATCGCAGTGCCGAAGTCCATCTCAGGTGTTTGTTAATCCGGCCATCCATTACCCACCTCCGTTCACGCCATACCCGCCTACGAAGCCTCGCCCGAGAGACGCTGCCGGATCCATTCCTGCCAGCGCCGCATCTTCTCCTCGTACGATTGCGGAGACATAGCAGCGATGTCCTGGTTTCCAGCCTCGGAAAGCCCAACAAAAGTGTACGTGACGCGAGCCTCTGTCTGGAGGCTGGCATGGGGACAGCAGTGCACACTCACTTTTGCAACGTAGCGACCCGCTTCCACCCTGTAATATTCAACTGTGTGCTGACGGCGGTCGAGCGCCGTAACAATCCAGACAGCCTCGCCCCGCTCCTCTTCGGTCCTAAAAATGAGACCCCGCTCCCAGGTGACCCCAGGAGGATGGAGAAACTCCGGGTTCCAGCCGGGCACCCATAATTTCTCGCCGAGCGGGGAAAAGAACTCGAACGACGCATCCGGGGACATTGAGATCTGGAAGGCGCCGCTCAGCTCAATCGACCTTGTTGCAAACATCATCCGCTCTCCTTTCTTGCGCCCGTGCGTCCGTCGGCTTCAGCCGGTCGTTGGGCTGCCTCACTATGGCGCGAGCTGCTTTGACATTCGAAGGCACGGCAACTCCACGCCAGTGGGAAGTCGGTGGACGATGGAACCTTCCCCAACGTATCCGGCCCTCTTGTAGAACCGTGCGGCTTTCCGCATCGGCCGGACCCAACGGTAGAGCCTATCACTCTTTCCATGCCGGGTTTTTCCTGAACTCCGCCGCCAAAGACACTTTTCGTTCGTCTGAAGCCCACGAGGACTCGATCGCTGAGAGAATCAATCGACAGATCTCCACCTTGGTCCATCCACACTCCTGCTCGAGCAGGCGATACTCATCGGCAAGGCTTGTCTGGAACATCTTCGGGTCGTCGGTATTCACGGTCACAATCATTCCGGCCTCGAGGTACCGACGAATTGGGTGTTCCCGAAGACTGCCGACAACATTCGTGCGGACATTCGAGATAGGACACATCTCCAGGGGGATGCGGTGATCGACGAGGTATTCCACGAGTTCAGGGTCCTGCCAAGCACTGGTCCCATGCCCGACTCGCTCTACCCCAAGCTCGCGAATTGCGTCCCAGATGCTATGAGCACCCGCCGCTTCGCCGGCATGGGCATTGGTGTGAAATCCAATGGATCGGGCCTCCTCATAGAGCCGCTTGAATGGACCGGGAGGATATTCATGCTCTGATCCGCCGATTCCGATGCCGACAATACCGAGCCCTTTGACCTCCTTCAACTGCGCCAAAGTCACCATTTCTGATTCAGGTCCGTAGTCCCTGACCAAGTCCGCAACCAGGGCGATCTCGATTTCGGGGACTCTCGACAAGCCGGCACGGACAGCCTGGGCCACTTCCTGCACGGCAAGCCCGCGGCGCACAAAAAGAGAGGGCGAGAAGAAGACCTCCGCGTATCGGATGCCCTGCCTGGCCATGTCTCGAGCCGTCAGTTCGGCAACGTGCGTGAAGTCATCATATTCACGCAGGAACTGGTTCTTCCAGGACCATGCCTCGATGAACTGGGGAAAATTCTTGTATTCAAACCGCCTGGCCAGCGCGGGAACATCAGGAGCGGACGGATCCCCGCCATATTTCCGGATGAGCGCAAACAAGGCCTCATGAGGTATGGCGCCCTCCAGATGGACGTGCAACTCCACCTTGGGAACCCTGTCATACCAGGTCATTTGGCAATCTCTCCAGACGGCCCAACGACTGCGGCTTACCCGCGGCGGCTGCTCACCGTCATCTCGAACTGCCTCTTGGCTGCCTCGGCCACCGGCGGATGCAGCCGCGTGTTAGGGATCTCATGCTTGTGGATCCCCTTCGTCCCTCGCCGCAGCCGCAGCCTGCACGGCCCCAAGACACGCCGAGCAGAGTACGCCCCTGTTCTCAACGAGCAACGCGCTACGTGTCGGCATCGGCATCCCGCATAACCCGCAGGGTATGGCCAGAGCGCCACCCCTCCACTCACTGGACGTTTCGCCCAGATCACTCGCCTCGGTGGTGGCTTGATCCTCTTCCATGATGTCCAGACACACACGAACGCACTCGTCACAAATGTAGACTTCAGGACCCGCGATTAGCTTGCGAACATCGTCCTGAGTCTTATTGCAGAAAGAGCATCGTAGCACTTCTGTCCTGGCTTGGTGTTTTTCGATTTTGCTCTTCCGGCGAAACATACTCGCCTGCCGCTCCCTATGAATGATGCCTCTCGACCGGTAACTGCAACTCGCGTCGAAACCGCTCCCGGTAAGCTGGATCTGTAACTAGTTTCTGCATTCTCTGCTTTATCTTGGAAACGTGCAAGCTCCGGCCGGGAGCAAACTCTGCGCAACCCGTGAACTCGCGGGACTCGTCCCAGAAAAAGATGCGCTGGGTATAAGTACCGTTGCGAACTTATTAATCCTCCGCCGCCTGACGCCTGGCATCAGTCGCAGCACGTTTATATCTATCTGAGCAGAAGGCTCAGAAACCACTGATCTTTTTGCCCGAACCTTTTTCGATTATGATCCGTCATGGTAGACAGGCGCTCGCCGGAGGATCATGGCAACCCGGCAGGCAATGATCGGGGGAAGTATGCAATTCCTTTGGAAGGACATCCATCATGGGCTCAAGCTGCTGGGTAGAAATCCCGGTTTCACCGCGGTGGCGGTTTTCTCCCTGGCTCTCGGCATCGGTCTTAACTCAACCATATTTTGTATTGTAGATCGCATCATCCTGCGACCTCTGCCGGTCGACCACCCCGACGATTTGGTCCTGATCACGATCCAGAGCGAGAAAGGGCGGGCGTCCACGTCGCTCCCGTACCCTGAATACCTGGAACTCAGGAGTCAATGCAGGTCGCTCTCCGGAATCATCGGGAGCCAGCGCCATCTGGCGATTCTGAGCAGGGGCGAAGTGCCAGAGCTGCTCCCCTCGGAATACGTCACTAGAAACTACTTTTCCGTCCTCGGCGTCAAGGCTCATCTCGGGCGGGTATTTCACGATGGCGATGCGGATCTCACCGAACCCGTCGTGATCATAAGCTACAGGCTTTGGCAACGCCACTTCGGCGGCGACTCCGGCATTATCGGAAAAGGGATTGAGCTGACCAGGAAACAGGTTACCGTGATCGGAATCGCACCGAGAGATTTTGCCGGGACGCAGCGGCCGGCCGCCACGACCGATGTCTGGTATCCGGTCGAGAGTGCCGGGACCACTCTCACTGGACCGAGGGCAGAGGAGTTCGACCTGCTCGGCAGACTACCCGCCGGCACCCCCCGGGAGCGCGCTCAATCCGAGGTAGCCATGATCGTGCTCCGCTTGATCCCAAGCAATCCGGCTGCCGACAAAATGCTGGGAGCCGGCGTCACTTTCGAGGCACAGGAATACATGGACAGGTTCGGGGTCCTGGGACTCCTGCTCATGGCGGTGGCAGGACTGATCCTGCTGGTCGCCTGTGTTAATGTGTCCAACCTCCTGCTGGCACGCTCGGAGGCGCGGCGCAAAGAAATCGCCATCCGCCTGGCTCTGGGTGGGAGCCGGCTGAGGCTCATGCGCCAGTTGCTGACCGAGAGCCTGGTGCTGTCGCTGGTAGCGGCTGTCTGCGGCCTGTTGTTGGCGCGCTGGGCGATCCAGGCGCTGCCTGCACTTCTGCCTCCCATGCAGATTAGAGTGCTCCCCGAGATGAGCCCGGACGTGCGTGTACTTGGCTTTTCCATCCTCCTAGCCTTTATCGCTACCCTGATCTTTGCGCTTATCCCGGCACTTCACGCATCGAGACTCGATCTGGTCACTTTGCTCAACGAGTCGGCAATGCCCGGCCGGCTCGGGCATCGATACTTCAGCCGCAGAGCGTTGGTGGTCGGCCAACTCTGCATCTCGCTCGTGCTTTTGACCCAATCCGGTCTGCTCGTGCAAAACTTCATCCGTGGTCTCAAAGCGGACGTGGGATTTGAGAAAAAAGACATGTTGCTGGCTCAATTCGCCCTGGGAATGTACCGATTTGACGAAAACCAGGCCCGCACCTTTTGCCAGACGATGCTGCTGCGCGTCCAAGCCCTGCCTGGCGTGAGACAGGTTAGCCTCGCCCGGCGCATTCCTCTCAGCCTGTTCGGCGGAGGGTATAGCCGGCAGGTATTTATTTCCCCCGACGACCAGACCGGCCGGAACATCAAGTGCAACATCGTAGGGCTCAATTATTTTCAGACAATGGGTGCGCGCATCTTGAGGGGACGGGATTTCGTCCCTCAAGACATGGCAGCCAGCACGAGTGCGGTTCTCGTGAGCGAGGCTTTTGCCGAGCGCTTCTGGCCGGAGGGAGATGCTATTGGAAAAATCGTGCGTGTCGGCGACCGGCAGGGCGAGCCGGTCTCAATCGTCGGCGTGGTCAGGGACGGGCCCATTAACTGGATAGGAGAACCTGCCGAGCCCTATCTATACCTTCCCTTCAATCGTGGCTTCAGCGGAGAGCTGACGGTATTGGTGGAGACTGCCGGAGATCCGGGCGCTCTCGCCGGGCCGTTTCGCCAGGTTGTGCGCTCGCTGGATCGGAGCGTGGCGCCCTTCTCCGTGAGCACGCTTAAGGAGACGATTCGCCAGGGGCTGTATGATCGCGAGATCATGGCGACATTCATGGGCGCTTTTGGGCTGCTCGGCTTGATCCTGGCATCTTTCGGACTGTACGGCATTGTCTCCTATGCCGTAAATCAGCGCACGCGCGAAATCGGGCTGCGCATGGCCCTTGGGGCGCAGCGCCGCGACGCACTGATTATGGTACTGCGGCAGGGCCTGGGCATGGCCTTGCTCGGTGCCGCAATCGGCATCCCGATGGCACTCACAACGAGCTACTATATGCGCAGCGCCCTGTACGGAGTCAGCCCGGCCGATCCGACGGCGCTGTCCGGGACGGCGCTCCTGCTCATTGCAGTTGCCTTGCTGGCCAGCTATATTCCGGCGCTCCGAGCTACCCGCGTCGATCCCATGGTGGCCCTGCGTCATTCATGATCGGGGCCCTCAGTGCGGAGATGGGTGCGTGCGCAGCGTGACGAGGAATTTCTCCTCCAGCCTCAGCGGCTGCCAGGAGAGTTTCGTCTTGCGCAGGCCCGGGATGCCAAGGTCTTCTTCGAGATTGAGATAGGTGAAAGAGGAGAAAAGCCGGCGGCACGCCTCCCAAAGGAGTGTCTGGTACACTCCGGGCATTTCCGCGTTTGCGTAACTGAAGTGGGCGATGACGCTTTCCCCGGTGCCGCGGCTTGCGACCATGAATCCCTGCATCTCGCCCCGGACCAAGAGCGCCCCTCCGAGCAAACCGAGGAGGGCGTAATCCTCGAATGCGCGCTCCAGCGCCCGCCGCTGGCAGTCATGATTCAAGGCCGCAACGGCAAGGGTTCCCGAGCGGCCATTCTCACGGGCGGAAGTCCACTCATGGAACAAGGCCGCGGCATGGTGCAGGTGCGACGCTTCGAGAAGCCGGAACTCGTACTCGGGATGAATCCTGGCGAACTTGCGGATGTGATTGCGCTTGCCATCATAACCTTTCCCCTTCAGTTCGGCAAGCGTCTGCACCCTATAGATGTAGTCAAAACTGTCGCGCTGGGGGGTGGCGGCAAACTCCTCGGACGGAAGGCGCAATGCCGTATGGGCCGGCACTCTGGACATCTGCCCGATGTGACCGAGGCAGATGCTCACCGTCTCTGCCAGGTTGCGATCGCCGAGTGGCGGCAGGAAGTAGGGTGGTTCCGCATGAGAATGCAGGAGAACGCACAAGTTGCCCCGGATGCGGGTGAGATCTGGCGCCTGGCAGTCCCGCCACAGGTAGAGGTTGGTCGGGATGACATCGCAAGTAAACGGCGCAGATGCATGGTACGCTGTCTGAAGCTCTTCCCGGTCTTCCGGACCCAGAGGCTTGAAGTCAGGGAACTCAGGAACCATGGTGTAGCCTTACCATGCAATAACAAAGCCTGGGGTTGCAGTTTTGGCAGCCGTAGATGGAGCGCGGCGGCAGATCCGGGGGAGCCTGTCCGGCTTCGGCGAAACCGGCTTTGCGGAAAAAGCCCGGGACGAGGGTGTAGAGATACACATCGTGGCGCGCCTGCCGCACTACTTCCTCGACCAGGGTACGGCCGATATCCAACCCCTGCATATCTTCCCGCACTCCGACACAACTCAGCAGCGAGCAAGCCTGGAAATCCTTGAGTTCGGCGGCGGCAACCACCTCGTCGCCAGTCTCTGCAACCCAAAAACAGGAGAGGTCCATAGCCGGGTACGAGAGTTCAAGAGCGCCCATCAGCGCCTCAATGTCGGCGTAATCGCGCGGCTCCGCCCGGCCAATGCGCACAGGCTGCCGGTTGCCGCTCTTTGTCCCGCGGAATGATGGTTTCATGGTTGTGACGCACCGTTAAACGCGCAAAGGTAGCGTGAAGCCCGTCCAAGTTCAAGAACCATTTCTGTCTATGTTGCCGCCGCTCGCACGAGCAGCACCGGCACCGGCGCCTTGTGGCGCACTTCGTGAATCGTGCTGCCAAACAACAAGTCGCCGATCAGCCGGTGCCCGTGCGTGGTCATGGCGATGAGGTCGCAACCCTCGTCACGGGCTGTGTTGAGGATTTCCGCCGGCGGGTCGCCCAGCGCAAGCTTCACCACGACGGTCAGGCCCTGGGCCCGCAGCCCGGCCGCGGTCTCTTCTAGGTAGCGCCGATCGTCTTTCATCTCCTGCGATTCGGCCAGCTGGAACCGGTCGTAGTTGCGGGCAACCCATCCGTCGGCCACATGGACCAGCAGAAGCTGGGAGCCGAGCCGCCGGGCGAGTTCGGCGATGTGCGGGATCAAGCTCTGATCGGCTCGGCTGTTTTCTAAAGCGACGAGGATTTTTTGATACATAGCCTGACTCAGGATGACACCGATCATCCGAAAAAGCCACGAATGGCTTCCAAGGCACCCGTCGGCAGAAAAGTGTCGAGGAGCAGCTTAAAGTTAAGCAGGATGATGATCGAGGCGCAAGCCCAGCCCAGGATCTTAATCCAGAGCGGATTCACGAACACACCCATCTTGGCGCGTTCGCCCGTGAACCGCATGAGCGGCCAGACGGCGAAGCCGAGCTGCATGCTGAGCGCCACCTGGCTGGCCACGAGCAGGTCGGTGGTCCTGCTTTCGCCGAAGATGCCGATGACACACACCGCCGGCACCAGGGCGATAGCGCGAGTGATCAGGCGCCGGAGCCATGGACGCACACGGAAGTTGAGGAAGCCCTCCATCACGATCTGCCCCGCCAAAGTGCCGGTTATGGTCGAATTCTGGCCGGAGGCAAGCAGCGCCAGCGCGAATAGGGTGCTGGCCATGCCGACACCCAGAGAAGGGCTCAGGAGTCTGTAGGCATCCTGAATTTCTGCAATATCCTGGTGGCCCGACCAGTGGAACACCGCCGCCGAGAGGATCAGGATAGCGGCGTTGATGAAGAGGGCACACATCAGTGCTGTCGTCGAGTCAATGGTCGCGTACCTGATGGCCTCGCGCAGCCCTTCGGGCGAAGGCTCATATTTTCTCGTCTGGACGATGGATGAGTGCAGATAGAGGTTGTGGGGCATCACCGTGGCGCCGAGGATGCCGATGCTCACATAGAGCATCGCCTGGTTTTTCAGGATTTCGATACCCGGGACGAACCCGCGCAGAACCGCGCTCAAGCTCGGCTCGGCAAACGACAACTCGAGCACAAAACACAGCCCGATAGTGAGGATGAGAGTGACCACCAGCGCTTCGACATAGCGGAAGCCCTTGTTCTGCAGGTACAGCACGGCCAGCACATCCAGCGCTGTGATGAGGCAGCCCCACAAGAGAGGGATGCCGAACAGCAGCTGCAAGCCGATGGCCGAGCCTACGACCTCCGCAAGGTCGCATGCGGCAATGGCCAGTTCGCACAGGATCCACAGGAACCACACCGTCGGGGTCGTGTAGTGGTCGCGACAGGCTTGCGCCAGGTCGCGTCCGGTGGCCACTCCCAGCTTGATGCACAGGTGCTGCAGGAGGATGGCCATGAAGTTGGAGACCATGATGACGAAGAGCAGCGTATACCCGAACTTCGCGCCCCCGGCGAGGTCGGTCGCCCAGTTGCCCGGATCCATGTAGCCCACGGCTACCAGGAAGCCGGGCCCGGAATAGGCCCACATTTTTTTCCAGAAGGGGAAGTGGCGCGGGACCGGAATGGAGCCGTGAACTTCGGGCAGGCTGGCGCTGGAGCTGGTGCGCCGCCAAACGGAGGATGTGGTCTTGTCGCGCGCCCGTTTCGGGCTTTTCAATCCAGCAAGCATGGATAACCTGTCTGATCTAATATCCCAATAACCTCTTGGTCAAGCAAAAAAGCTCTCCACATGGGAGGCCCTGCTGATCATAGGAACCGCGGTGGATCCGAGAGTACTGCGGAAGGCCAAATCACGTACATCTTTATTCGGCTTCACTTTGCATATGCGTCGGCACGGCATACGATGCGTGTAACAATTTCTTACATCTCATTTTTAGGCTCCAAGTTATTCAATTGTTTATTGATAGGTGCAAGAGAGCTTCCACTGGATGTCAGGAATCTTTACACTTCTTTACCTCAGCTGAGGCGTAAATCCCGCTTGGCAATTTCAATCCTGCCTGTAATTAGCTGAAAAATCATCATTTGAGAAGTTCTCGGCATGATACCAGTCCTTTGGCAATATCTGGGCACGGTATTCGCATTAAGGGCTTATCGGTTGGTGCTAATCGCCGCGAAAACGCCGCGCTCAAGGTGTTGTGTCGCCCTGCAAATGCAGGGTAATAGACACGGAAAGAACTCAGATGAGCCCATTCGGTCGAAACATTGCGCTAAGAACAAGCTTGCTCCCTGGTTTCGGATTCGTGGGCGCAGGTTTGAGCAATGCTCCGGCACGAAACAACAACACGGCACCGGGATCCACGGCCGTCAACCCCTACCGCAATCTCCAGGGATTTGGCATCTCGACCAGTTTGCCGGTTTTCTTTGCATCGATTGAAACCTCCTCCCAGAGTGCGGGGCCGAGCGACCCGGCTGATTTCGCAGCCGGCCTGACGGCCCCGGATCCGGTTTTGCTATTTCTGATAGGCATTGGACTGGCCACGCTGGGTGCCATCGGATTGCATAGACTGGCCAAGTCGCATTCTGGGATGCCAGCCGGACGAGAGGGAAGAATTGGCGGGGAACAAAATGCGGTTGCCTGCATGCTCGTGAGATTGTCGGAGATTCTAATCTCAGCAATTCTTATTATCCTCAGCAGCCCTCTCATGCTTTTGATCGCCATCATGATCAGGCTGGAATCCGGCAGACCCGCCATCGTCCATCAGACAAGAGTGGGCAAGGATTTCCGGCCATTTGCTTTCTATAAATTCAGAACGTCGTCCTTCAGCGCGATAGAGATGTTCCCGGAAATGCACGCCTACGACTACTCCCCGGCAACGCTGGCGGCTTTTCAACGCCAGAGAGAGAATGATGCAAGGATCACAAGGGTGGGAGGATGGCTCAGGCGCAGCACATTGGATGAGTTGCCGAATCTTCTGAACGTGTTGAAGGGCGAGATGAAGCTCGTTGGTCCTCGTCCGGCTATCCCTGAAATGGTGAAGTATTACAGGGACGGATTTCTCGTCATATTCAGTGTGAAACCGGGAATTACCGGTTTGGCTCAAATCAGCGGCGGCAGCAGATTGAGTTTTTACGAAGCTGCCGAGTACGATCGAAAATATGTGATGAAGCAATCAACTATTGGAGACATAAGCATACTGCTAAAATCACTGAAACTCCTCATCCTGCAGGACAGCGCCCAGGTCCAGGTTAATGTACAGCAGTAGCTGACCCGTCCATGCAGTTCCTCGCATAGCGGATTCATAAGGTCATAGGATCGAAACACCGGATCATTATGCCTCGGAACCGCGCGGTTTGCCCAGATTCATATTGATATATTGCTTTCTCGGCACGGCCCGTGGAGCTAAAATCAGCAGCATCGAATGGTCTATGAGCATGAGTGCTGCCATGAGAGGCTACCTGTTTCTGCACGGGAGTTTTCAAGATGGAACAAAAGAAAAAGCGCGGCTGCGGCTGTTTTGGAGGCGGCATTTTTGGCAGCATCGGTGCGGTATTGGCCGCATTGCTGAGCTGGAAAGTCAACCACAGCATACTCTGGGCGTTGATTCATGCCTTTTTTAGTTGGTTCTATGTTGTCTATCACTGGTTCCGATGGGGCCAAATTCTGCCTTGATGCAGGTTCATTCTGAGTCCTGCCGGAGATCCTTCCATGCCGGACGCTATCCTCTTGCATAGGGGCGCGGCAGCGGCCGGCGAAGCATCGTTCCCGCCGGTTGGAAAACTTCATTTGTTTCAGGGAAAAGGAATTGTATGAGAAACAGGTCGCGACTGAGTGTGCTGTGTACGGCATTGCTTCTTGCCGTAACGTTCGCTTACGCCCAGAAGCCGCAGGGGACGATGGCATTTACTGTCTCCATGGAGCAGCCCGGCACCCGTATCTATCATGTGGCCTTGCGCTGCGAGGGTCTCCAGGGCACGGCGCAGGAATTCAAGATGCCCGCGTGGTCGCCAGGGTATTACGGGATCATGGACTTCGCCAAATACGTGCAGAATTTCCGTGCCGTGGACGGCGCCGGAAACGAGCTCCGATGGGGAAAGGCGGCCAATGCCTGGGAGGTCCAGACGGGAAATGTGCCGGTCGTCACAGTACACTACGATGTGCTGGCCACCTCATCGTTTGTCGCTAATCCCTATCTGGGCGAAGATCGGGGTTACATCGTGGGCACCGGTGTCTTCATGTATGTTGCGGGCCAGGTGGCCCATCCGGTAACGGTCGAAATCCAACTGTACCCGGGCTGGAAATCAATCGCGACCGGCCTGGATCCGGTATCACCGGACAAACCGCATATTTTGTTCGCTCCCGATTTTGACGTCCTGTATGACAGTCCGATCCTGATGGGCAACCTGGAATCCCTGCCATCCTTTGAGATCAAGGGCGTCCCCCATTATTTCATCGGCCACAAGCTGGGGAGCAATTTCAATCACGAGCAATTCATTAAGAATCTGAAGGCCGTCGTCGAACAGGGCATCGCAGTCATCGGAGAAATCCCTTACAAGCATTACACCTTCCTGGGTATCGGCGCCGGCCAGGGCGGCATCGAACACGTGAATTCCACGACCATTCCGTTCACGGGGAGCCCGACCCTGGACACCAGGACCGGCACCATCCGCCAGATGAATTTTCTCGGGCATGAATACTTCCATCATTACAATGTCAAGCGCATCCGACCGATCGCGCTCGGGCCCTTCGACTACGACAAGGCCAACCTGACCAACATGCTCTGGGTATCCGAAGGTTTCACCTCGTACTATGCAAACCTGATCGTGGCGCGGGCCGGCATCACCAACCAGGAGGAACTCCTGGACGGCTACCGCAGAGACATCGCCGCTTACGAAAACAATACCGGTCATCTTTTTCAATCGGCGGCCCAGTCGAGCTGGGAGACCTGGAACCAGGGCCCCTTCGGCGGCCGGGGCAGGGGCGGCATCACCAAGTCGATCTCCTATTACAGCAAAGGGTCCGCCCTCGGGCTGTTGCTCGATTTCAAGATCCGGCACGAAACGAAAAGCCGCAGGTCGCTCGACACCGTGATGCGGACGCTGTATCAGAAGTTTTACAGGCAGCTCAAGCGCGGCTGGACGGACGAGGAGTTCCGGAAGGTCTGCGAGAATGTCGCCGGAGCCTCGCTCCAGGAGATTTTCGAGTACGCTTCGACGACGAAGGACATCGATTACAACAAGTATCTCGGCTATGCGGGTCTGGAACTCGAAAAACCCGTGGAACTTCCCGACGCGTATCTTGGTGCCATCGCTGAGGACCTGGACGGCAGGCTGATACTCTCGGCAATCGAGGGCGATTCACCCGCCATGGCGGCCGGGCTGGCTGCGAAGGATGAAGTCCGTTTGCTGGACGGCATCCAAGTCGATGCGGCGCGTTTGAACGCGGGTGTGGCTGCCAAAAAGCCGGGGGACAGAATCCGGCTCGCCGTAACGCGAGGCAGCAAGGACATGGAGGTCGAGATCACCCTGGGACACAAAATGCAGCGGAGCTTCAAAATCATTCCGGTGGCCAATCCGAGTGCGCTGCAAACGGCGATTCTGAAGGACTGGATGAAGGCCAGGTCGCTTTAGCGAAGCGAACCACGAAGACCGCAAAGACCGCAAAGAGACCAAAACGGAATGCAGCCTTTCCAGGTTTCTTTGAGGTCTTCGCGGTCTTCGTGGTTCGTTTTAGTTTTTTGGTCTGCCGATCTTTACCAGGACCACTCCGTGACGCGGAACGGTTGCGCTGAACGCGTTGCTGAACCTCCCGAGATCCTTCTGGATCCACAAATCGCGCACCGGCTGACTGCCGGAGATGCCGAGATCCGGAAACTTTGCCGTCACCATCGCCGCCTCCGGAGAGCGGTTGAACAAGCCTACCGCCATCGTGCCGAGATCCAGGCTGTCCAGCCAAACGCCGTCGGGCGGCGGATGCGGCCTGGTAAGTATGGGGAGATCCTGTGCAGGCGCCATCACGAGCATCCACAGCCCGATCACCGCGATGAATCCTGTTGCGATCCTCAATGCTTTCATGAGTGCCCTCCGAAGAATGGAATATTCATGCGATGGTGACGCAAAAATTCTGTCGGACTTCAAGAAGGTAGGCCCCGGCCGCCGGACGGGGTTAGGGCTGATGCGGGTGGTGAAGTGAGAGCGCCGTCTGACATCCGGCGCCTATTTGGCATCCGGCGTTTTTATTTCTTCGATTCGGTTTCGGAGTTTCCCAGTGCCGCCATGAAGCGCTGCTTGATAAAGACACAGTCAAGCGGCGGCTTTGCCGTCGGCGCCGATTCTTCCACCTTGGCTACTACCAACCAGGGGCCGGGAATGCCGCGGCTCTCGTGGATCCATGCTGACAGCGCAGCCGGGTCCCTGACGGTACCGCTCCTGGTGATGCCCATCGCCCGTGCCACGCCTGCCAGGTCGGCGACTCCAGCAGTCGCTGTTTTTTGTCCGCCGGTAGTGCCGTACTCGCCGTTGTCCATCACGACAACGAAAAGGTTCGGCGGGGCGCAGGCGCTGATGGTCGCCAGGCTGCCGAGGTTCATCAGCAGCGAACCGTCGCCATCTATCGCAACAATGCGCCGGTCGGGACGTGCGAGTGCCAGGCCGAGAGCGATCGAGCTGGTGAGGCCCATGCTGCCCCAAGTGTAGAAATGGAGCGGCCGGTCGCCTGCTGCAAACAGGTCATAGGCCGGGTGACCGAGACTGACGACGATGGGTTCATCCGTCAACATGTTCGAGATACACTGGATGGCCTCAAACCGTTTCATGTGCGCTCTTCAGGTGCGGTAAGCCGTCGTGGCAGCAGGCAGGCCACGGGCTGGCAGGTTTCGGCTGCCAGCTCTACCGCGGCAAGGACCGTTTCCTCGGCCGCTTCAGGGTGGTTGATAATCCTGTGCGGGACGCTGAAAGCATCGAGGATGGGCACGACGGCGCGGCCCATGGGCACCTGGGCCCGGTTCCACTCCCCGGGATCACCGCGCATGCTGATGATGAACAGAACCGGGACCTGATAAGCGATGAGCAGCGACCCCAAGGCATTGAGCGCGTTGCCGAGGCCGCTCGACTGCATCATCAGCGCCGGCCGGGCGCCGCCGAAATAGAGTCCGGCCGCGATCCCGAGCGCTTCTTCCTCGCGCGTCGCCAGCGTTGCCCGCACGTCCGGATAGTCGTCTTCGAGCACGCGCAGGATTTGGGATAGAGGATTGTCCGGTACATAGACGACCTCGCGGCAACCGCTCGCGCGCAGGCCGGCACAGATCCCGCAGGCCCATAGGGGGATGGTTGCCATGCCTGCGGCAGGTCTGCGGTTTTTCTCCAATTCATGCATAATTCCGATCCTGCCTTCACGGGGAACAAGTCGGCGTTCAGCCTTGATGTCCGGCCACCCTGCACCTTCCCGCTTGCCCGCTGATGGCGGTTCCGAAGCCCCATGCCGGGCCGATTGTACACCAGGTTTAGGTGACAAGCGCAAACGGCGCCTAATCAGCTTCCGCCACGAAATTCGCTCCGCCCTCTCGCCAGCCCCGCGGCAAGAGAATAGCCCCGGGCGCAAGCCCGGGGTTAGGCCGGAAAACGACGCGGAGCCCTGGAAGGGCGACAGAATAATGTTGCGGACAAATGCCTTTCGCCCCTGCCGGGGCTCATTAAATGCAACATTCTATCCGGGGGCTTGCGCCCCCGGCTATTATCTTTCCGCCCCCTCTGGGGCTGGGCCGGCACATTCTGCAGCCGAATTTCGCGACCGAAACTAATTGGACTCTTCATCCAAGCGCCAATCGTGACAGGTGCAATTGGCGCTCAGTGCCTGCTACTCCTCGAGAGTGGACAGGTCGCCTTCCTGCATGCCCGTCGCTCTTGCCTTGAGCACCCGCCGCATGATCTTGCCGCTGCGCGTCTTGGGAAGCGATGCCACGAATTCGATCGCCTCCGGTTTGGCGATCGGACCGATTTCGTGCACGATATGCTGGCGAAGCTGCTCTCTGAGTTCCTCGCTTGCTGCATAGTTGGATTGCAGGATCACGTAGGCATGAATGGCGGTGCCCTTGATCTCATGGCTCAAGCCGATCACCGCTGCTTCGGCGACAGCCGGGTGGCTTACGAAGGCGGATTCCAGCTCTGCCGTGCCGAGCCGATAGCCGCTCACCTTGATGACGTCGTCTATTCGTCCGATAATCCAGTAATAGCCGTCGTCGTCGCGGCGGGCAGAATCCCCGGCCAGATACATGCCCGGGAACTTGCTCCAGTACGTGTTGACGTAGCGATCGGAATCCCGGTAAATCGTCCGGAGCATGGCTGGCCAGGGGCGCTTGATCACGATCGATCCTTCCTCGCCCGGACCGGCGGGCTCGCCGTTTTCCTTCACCACGTCCACCTCGATTCCAGGGAAGGGTTTGGTGCCTGAGCCGGGTTTTAGCGGCATGGCAGGCATGGGGGTTATCATGAACATGCCGGTCTCCGTCTGCCACCAGGTGTCCATGATCGGGCACTTTTCTTTGCCGATGTGTCTGTAAAACCAGCGCCACGCTTCGGGATTAATGGGCTCGCCTACGCTCCCGAGCAGTCGCAGGCTCGACAGGTCGTGCCGGTTGGGCCAAGCGTGCCCGAAACGCATCAGGCCGCGAATGGCCGTGGGTGTGGTGTAAAGAATGTTGATGCCGTACTTTTCGATCATCCCCCACCATCGGTTCGGGAAGGGAAATGCGGGCGCGCCTTCGTAGAGGAACGAGGTGGTTCCGGCCATGAGGGGAGCGTATACGATATAGGAGTGCCCTGTGATCCATCCGGGATCTGCGGTACACCAGTAGCGGTCTTCTTCCTTGATGTCGAAGACGTCCTTGAAAGTGGCATGCACGCCCACCTGATAGCCGCCATGGGTGTGGACCACGGCCTTGGGTTTGCCGGTAGTGCCGGACGTATAGAGGATGAAGAGCGGGTCCTCTGCATCCATTACTTCCGTTTCGCAGAGCTGATTGCTGCGCGTCAGCGGCAGGGTCAGGAGTTCGTGATACCAGAAGTCGCGGCCTGCCTCCATGGAGACTTCCTTGCCGGTGTGCTTCACAACAATGACCGTTTCGGGTGCCGCCGTGCGCTTGAGCGCCTCGTCCATGATCTTTTTTAGCTCCACGAGCTTGCCGTTCATGTGGCCGCCGTCGGCGGTAATGATCACCTTGGATTCGCTGTCCTCCATTCGGCCGTGCAGCGCTTCCACGGAGAATCCGCCGTATACGACGCTGTGCACCGCACCGATCTTCGCGCAAGCGAGCATGGCGATGACCACTTCGGGGATACGCGGCATGTAGATAGTGACGCGGTCCCCCTTGGTAACGGCCATGCTTTTGAGCACGTTGGCGAACATGTTCACCTCGCGGCTTAAGGCATGGTAGGAGAAGGTGCGCAGGGCGCCATTCTCGCCTTCCCAGATGATTGCAAGCTTGTTGCGCCGCCAGGTGCGTATGTGGCGATCAAGGGCATTCAGGACAATGTTGGTTTTGCCCCCCACAAACCATTGGTAAAACGGCTTGTTGGAATCATCCAGCACCCTGTCCCATTTCCGGTATCAATCCAGCTCCGTGGCCCGGCGCGCCCAGTATGCGAGATAATCTTTCTCCGCCTCGCGTCTGACCGCTTCGGGATCTCTTACATTGGCTCTTGCTGCCACTTCGGGCAGGGGATGGTAGACTTCAGGCACATCGGCGCTGTTCATCGTCTGCACTCCTCTCGTCTGGATAATCACCCGGTTCCGACAAAAACCACACCATTGTAGCAGGGGTGTTTATGCAAAGGAATCCATGATGTGGGTAGCAGGGGTGGGGAGAGAGGACTCAGTCCCTTGGATGCTCAGATCATGCCGGTTCAGTTAAAAGCTGTCAGCTGTCAACCTTCAGCTCTAAGCCGAGCCATGTAGCCTGAGATCCGAGCCAGTCAAATGAGGTGAAACTGGCTGTACGATCCGCAATGATCGCGGGATTGATTTTACATGTGGGAGCGGGCTTTAAGCCGCGCATTAAAGATAACAACCACAGCTGAATCGCGCCGAGGCTTGCCCCGCCAAAAAGGCTGATCATATTGCCGGTCCTTGCTGCTCGAAACGGTCATACTACGATCAGAGCGATGCGTGAGAGGAGAAAGGAGTGGCGCACCCGGCCCGACTCGAACGGGCGGCCTGCGGATTCGAAGTCCCGCCGGGTGGCCTTTCCGCAAGTTGTTGTTTCAGCTGCAAATCTACTCCAAACCCTCATGAATACAGGGCGGTATTAGGATCTATGATCCGTCCACGGCGTCCGTGGAGTGTCACAGGTTTCACAGATTCCGTTCAATTACCCACCATTTACCCACAGGGTACCCACACCCCGGTACACCCCCGAACGACACCCCGGCTTTATGCGCGGATACGGGTAGATCTAACCGTGCACACCCGCCTGCCCTGGCTGGCTATTCGTTGGGCTTCGTCATCCACCCCGGACATGCGGACATGGTCAACTTCGGAGGCGGTCTGAACTACTGGTTTGCTGATCGCGTAGGAATCCGCCTGGAATTTCGCGACCATCTGCAAATAACCAGTCGTTCGAACTTGCATTATGTGGGTTTCCGAGTCGGTCTTTCTTTGCGATGATCGTGCCGAAGACTGGGCTGCGATCCGTCGAGATCGCTTGTCCTGAGCAGCCACAGCTCGAAGTATTGACGACCGGATCGCCAGCCCTCGCACAGTCCGGTCCTGGGCTCATGCCTTCGAAATGAGATGGCACCTCCTTGTTAACACGTCCTGCGCAAGTTATTAGATGGGAGGTTCGCGGACCACCAAGTACTCAGCCCGGAGGCGCCGCTGCCGAAATCACGGGATTCCGAAGATCCAGTGGTAGTCAACCTGATCGTACTGAGGAGCCCGTGAGCGTCACCCTCATCCTTACAACAACGCTTTCCCTTTCCTGAAAAAGCCACTTCCCCGTATAATGGCCGCACCACACAGCATCACACCCTGACTTGCCGAACTGGAGGCCCTCATGCCCGAGATCGGCCAGACCATTTCGCACTACCGGATCATAGAAAAACTCGGCCAAGGCGGCATGGGCGTCATCTTCAAAGGCCGGGATCTGCACCTGGACCGGTTTGTCGCACTGAAGATCCTGCCGCCGGAAAAGGTCGCTGATCCCGACCGCAAAAGGCGCTT
>CAYGWQ010000041.1:0-24519 GCA_964353465.1 uncultured Acidobacteriota bacterium
CTCGACTTCCTGGGGGAAGGCGGCATGGGTGCCGTCTATCTCGCCGAGCAGGAACAGCCGATTCGACGGAAGGTAGCCCTCAAGGTGATCAAGCTCGGGATGGATACCAAGGAGGTCATCGCCCGTTTCGAGTCGGAGCGTCAGGCCTTGGCCATGATGAACCACCCGAACATTGCCCAGGTACACGACGCCGGGACAACGGATCGCGGAGCGCCATACTTCGTAATGGAATATATCGCCGGCGTTCCCATTGCAGACTACTGCGACCGGCATCGATTGAGTACTCGAGAGCGCCTGGAATTATTCATCCCGGTTTGCCAGGCCATACAACATGCACATCAAAAGGGCATCATTCACCGCGACATTAAGCCTTCCAATGTTCTGGTGTCTGTGCAAGACGGCAAGCCGGTGCCTAAGATTATTGATTTCGGAGTTGCGGCAAACCGGCAAAAGCACCTTCCTGCAAAATCAACCCGATTTCGCCCATCGCCGGTATGTGACCCTGGACGATTTCGCGTTCCTGGCGGCAGCCAGAGCAAATCCGGAGGAATTTATTGCCGGCGATGCCCCCCTGACGATCGATGAGGCACAGCGTTGCCCGGAACTCTTCATTGCAATAAAACGTGCAGTGGATCGGAAACGGGTACCTGGGAAGTTCATTCTGTCGGGATCGGCAAACTTCCTCTTGATGAAGAATGTATCGGACAGCCTCGCAGGCAGAGCCGCGTATTTCAATATGCATCCCTTCACCAGACGGGAGCTGAAAAGGAACACCAAGGAAACCCCGTTCATCAAGGAATTCTTTGAAAACAACCAGATAAAACAGACGGACGACTATCCGGCACTGAGACTCGAAGATGTGGCCCGGGGAGGGATGCCACCGGTGTGCGTTCACGGCCTGAAAGAACCGGGAATATGGTTCAAAGGATACGAGCAAACCTACCTGGATCGCGATATCCGGGATCTTGGCCGGATTGGTAACATCATCGCGTTTCGAAACCTGCTGCACCTTGCTGCTTTCCGCACCGGCCAGGTTCTCAGCCAGAGCGAGCTGGCCAGGGACGCAAAACTCAGTTCAGCGACGGTTGCGAAATATCTGTCCTTGCTCGAAGTGTCATGCGTGACCTACCGCCTCGCCCCGTTCATGAAAAACAAGGCGAGCAGGCTTATCAAATCTCCGAAATTCTATCTTGGCGATGCCGGCCTGGCATGCTTCCTGGCAGAGATCACAGACCTTTCCAATCATCCTTTAAAAGGCGCCATGATTGAGACCTATGCGGCACAAAACCTGCTCGGCATCCTGGATGCGACCTGGCCCCAAGCCAGGCTCGGTTTCTGGAACATCCAGGGGCGCCACGAGGTCGATTTCATCATCGAGGAAAGAAACCGCTGCATCGCCATCGAAATCAAAGCGGCATCCCGATGGGATAAAAATGACCTCGCCGGGCTCAGTGCTTTTCTGACGGCCACGAAGGAATCCATGGCCGGAATACTCGCCTGCCATACACCAGTGCCGGTCAAGCTCGGCGCGAAGCTATGGGCTATTCCGCTTTCATTGTTGCTTTCCTGAGCCGCCAATGAATTCTCAACAGAGACGTTCTGCCAGCATCGCGCCGAAAGAAACACCCGCGAGGATCGATCTATGACTTTGCCCGCGGCGGTCAAAATGCACCCTATTTGATCCTACTCCTTGAAATCATATGGGAGTTGGCCACCGCGTGCGCAGCGGTTGTCGTCCTGGCATCGGCAATGAACGCCGACAGGCAGGTGTGCAGCGGTCGTATTCAGGAGATCCCATGCCACCCCTGGCAGATAGCGCATTGTCTGAGCCCTTTGGAAACCTCGTTGGGCCGGCGACAACTAAGCTGATCAATCTCGGCAGCGCTCGCAGGATGCCCCCCTTGGTCAGGTCGCCAAAATGATTGACATCCACGCCACAGCGATTCATTTCCTCAACGGCAAGCAGCCCCCCACTTTCGCCCCCGAGCAACTGTCCCGGTGATGCGCCAACTAGCCCATGCTGTGCTGACCCCAGCCACCACACATCAACCCGGCCGAATCTCGCAATACTCTTGCTGCCGGGCGAAATCGTGAAGAGTCTGATGCCGGCTCGAATTTCCCGTCCCCCGGAAATTTGGTTGCCGCAGCTGGAAGCCATTGGGATACAATAATCATATTCGATATCTTGGCTTCCTTGGTTCACGGAGACCTGTCGAAGATGTGGCAGTTCGAGCGCGGCTCAACAAGGAAAATGCTTGGTTGAGGGCATTTCTTTTTGGAGGGCGATCATGGTGAAGATGTTAATGATCTATCCGGACCGGTGCACAGGGTGCCATAACTGTGAGCTGGCATGTTCCTTTTTTCACGATGGGGAATTCCGGCTTCCGGTATCCCGCATCCACGTTCATACCTGGGAGATGGAAGGCATCTCCGTGCCAACTACATGCGAGCAGTGCGGGGAAGCGCCGTGCGTAGCGGTCTGTCCCACCAGTGCAATGTTCGACGATCCGGCCATGAACCGTGTGGGATGGGAAGAGGCCAAGTGCATCGGCTGCCGCATGTGCACGCTGGCCTGTCCTTTTGGTGCTGTGGTTTATGAAACTTCACGCCGGCGCATTCTGAAGTGCGATTTGTGCGGCGGCGCACCGGAGTGCGTAACGTTTTGCCCTGTCAATGCGATCGAGTATCTGGATGAAACGGATGCCACGAGGGCGCGACGCAGGGTTGTTGCCGGAGAACTTAAAAGAACCTACGAGGAGGTGAGATAACATGAACGGGTGGATCGGCACTATCCTCAGAATCAATGTGGCGACGGGCAGCATCAGCAAAGAGAACCTCGACCCGGCGATCGCTCAAAAGTTCATGGGCGGCCGAGGTCTGGGCACTTACATCATGTCCCGGGAGGTGAGTCCCGTCGTCGATCCTCTGGATCCGGACAACAAGCTCATCTTCGCCGCAGGGCCCCTATCCGGGACCAATGCTCCATCCTCCTCGCACTGGAACATTGTTACCAAGGGGCCGCTCACCGGCACAATCGCCGCTTCCAGTTCGGGCGGCATATTCGGGGCTATGCTCAAATACGCCGGTTATGACGCGCTTGTCGTGGAAGGCAGGGCGGAAAAGCCCATCTACATATGGATCAAGGACGACAACGTCGAGATTCGGGATGCCTCCCAACTCTGGGGGAAGCCTACTCCTGAGACCACCGAGATGATTCGCACGCTTACGGATGAAGAAGCAAGCGTCTCCTGTATCGGCCCGGCCGGGGAAAATCTGACGTTATTGGCCAATATCATGAACGAGTGCAACCGCGCGGCGGGCCGGTCAGGCGTGGGTGCCGTGATGGGTTCCAAAAACCTCAAGGCTGTCGCAGTGCGCGGCACCGGCGCCGTCCGCGTGCCGGATCCGAAGGTGTTTCGCAATGCGATGGTAAAGGCTAAGGCCAAGCTGAAGGCTCACCCCGTTGGCGGGACAGGGCTGCGCCTTTTCGGCACAGACGTCCTGATCAACATTCTCAACGAGTCTGGAGGACTTCCCACCAGGAACTTCCGAGAGTCCTCTTTCGCAAACGCGGACAAAGTCGGCGGCGAATCTTTGGCAAAAAGACTGTTGATTCGCGCACGCGGATGCATTGCCTGCACCATCAGCTGCGGGCGCGCCACCAAGGTTACAAACCCTGATTACAAAGGCCAGGGCGAAGGGCCGGAGTACGAAACCGCCTGGGCTTTCGGGCCCGACTGCGGTGTGGATGACCTGGATGCCATTGCCAAAGCCAACTATCTATGCAACGAGTACGGCATCGATACCATCGGACTGGGCGCTACCGTGGCTTGTGCCATGGATCTGTTCGAACATGGAATCATCACGGCCGAAGATACCGATGGGATAGCCCTGAATTTTGGCAATGCCAAGGCGATGGTCGAGATGGTGCGCAAGACCGCGTTTGGTGTAGGGTTCGGAAAAAAGCTTGGGCTGGGAAGTTATCGGCTGGCCGAAAGCTACGGGCATCCGGAATACTCCATGAGCGTCAAGAAACAGGAAATGCCAGCCTACGATCCGCGCGCCGTCCAGGGGATGGGTCTCACCTATGCGACGAGCAACCGGGGCGGCTGCCATGTGCGCGGCTACATGACCTCCGTCGAGATTCTCGGGAATCCGGTCAAGCTCGACAACCTTACCACCGAAGGCAAAGCTCAATGGGACATCATTTTCCAGGATCTCACCGCCGCTATCGACTCGGCGGGAATGTGCCTGTTCGCCACATTCGGCCTGGGAGGAGATGATCTCGCAGAACTGGTGAGCGCCGCCACAGGGGTACAGTACACGACCAACGAGTTCCTTAAGACCGGAGAACGAATCTGGAATCTTGAGCGCCTCTACAATATCAAGGCAGGTTTTACCCATAAGGACGACAAGCTCCCGCCGAGGATGTTGGAGGATTCGATCCAGAGCGGACCGGCCAAAGGCTATGTAAGTAAATTGGACAAAATGCTGCCGGAATATTACGCCCTCCGGGGTTGGGACACTGCCGGGATACCTACCCCTGAGAGGCTTGAGTCGCTGGAACTGAAGGCCCTGTGAAATCGTCGGCCGATTGCCGCCATCGTCGCCGGTCCGCAAGAATGTTCGGCATAAAAGAGGCGGCCCGAAACCGGGGCCTTATGCGTTCTCTCTGGCGTCTTGTGGGCATGGTGTTGTGGCGCCAGCTATTCAAGCCGCTGTGATGTGTTGACATCCGGAGTCAGCATCACGAAGGGAGGCCAACTTGCGATATCTCATCATCGGCGGAGGACCGGCCGGACTCTGCGCGGCGGCCACGCTGCGGCGCGCCGATGACCAAGGCCAGGTGACTATTCTGGCTAAAGAGGGGTTTCCGCCTTATTCAAGGATTGCGCTGGCTTGTCTGCTTGCCGGAGCATTGCGAGAGGAATCGCTGTTCCTTCCCGTGCCTTCAGGAATCAACCTCATCTTGGGAGAGGAAGCGACAGAGGTGGATTCCGGGAAGCGTGAAGTCAGGACCACCTCGGGGAAGAAATTCCCCTACGATAAACTGCTCATTGCGACCGGGGCCGCACCAATCCGGCCCGATATCGAAGGGAGCTGCCTGCCATTTGTTTTCACGATCCGCGATCTCCCCGATGTGCGGGGAGTCCTCGAATCGCTCAAGGTGAGAAAGACCGGGCATGCCGTAGTTGCCGGCGCGGGTCCGGTCGGCCTGGAACTCAGTGATGCCCTCCACAAACTGGGTTACACCATCACGCTGGTGATTAGCTCTGATCGAGTGTTCTCCACCATGCTGGATGGAGGAGCTTCCGCTTTGCTGGAAAGGAAAATCGCAGAGCAAGGGGTAGAAATCCGCAAAGGCACGGATATTGTGAAAATCTGCCCATCAGGTGAAGTTCTCCTGAGTTCGGGTGAGATGCTGAACGGCGATGTCGTCATCTTCGGCAAAGGTGTGAGTCCCAGCCTCGGCTTTCTAACCGGGAGCGGAATCACAACCCGCCTGGGGATTCCGGTGGACGAGCACCTGGAAACCAACATTCCCGGCATCTATGCGGCAGGGGACGCGGCCGAAACCCGGGATATCGTCTACGAAGAAATGCGAGTCAATGCGCTGTGGCCCGTTGCTTTCGAACAGGGGAAGGTGGCAGCATTCAACATGGTATCGCGGACGCTTGCCTACGAGGGGAGTTTCTCCAGAAACATCTTGCGGGTGTTTGGTGTTTCGATTCTGGCTGCCGGGAAGGGGAGGGCTGATGGCCCGGAAGTCCACTGTAAACACGGGCCGGAGTTTCATCATAAGATTGTCCTGGAGAGTGGAATCCTCAAGGGCTTTGTTTTTGTTGGTGAAGTGAGAAACGAAGGGCTTTATTCAGAATTGCTGCGCAGAAAAATACCGGTAGCGCCACGTGCCGGCTCCCTCCTGCAAGGGAGTTATGATTACGCGCAGTTGATGAGGATGCACACCAGACAGTAAAAATGCTGACGGCACAGGAACGGATCCAATACAGTCGCCAAATACCCACGTTTGGAGAGATGGGGCAGGAGAAACTCCGAGGCGCCTGTGTATTTGTTGCCGGGGCAGGCGGTTTGGGTACTGTTGTATCCATCCATCTTGCGGCAGCGGGCGTGGGGCTCATTCGGATCGCGGATCGGGACAGGGTGGAGATCAGCAACCTGAATCGGCAGATCTTTTATCGAAGTGAAGATCTGAGCGAATCCAAAGCCACGGTTCTGCCCCAACGTCTCCTCGCGCTAAATCCCAACATCCGGGTCCAGGGAATCGCCTCAGAACTGACAGATGACAATGCGGTGGAGCTGGCAGGTGAAGCCTCGGTGCTTGTGGATGCTCTCGATAATTTCCCGGGCAGATATGTTTTGAACCGTCTCGCCCTGCGCCGGGGCATTCCGTTAATCCATGGGGCGGTTGCAGAGTTCTATGGCCAGGTGACCACCATAATTCCTGGCTCGTCGCCTTGCCTGTGCTGTATTTGGGGCAATACCCCAGTGCTGCCGGCCGCACCGATTTTCGGCGCCACATGCGGGGTAATAGGATCCATCCAGGCCACAGAGGTCATCAAATGTCTGCTCGGAACCGGGGAGAGGCTTATCAATCGTCTGTTTGTGTGGGATGGCATGCGAGCCGAGGCGGATATTTTTCAGCTGGAGAGAAATCCTATCTGTCGTGAGTGTGGAGGCAAGCAGGTTGAACGTGACGGTAAAAACATTCGCTGATTTCCGTGAGATTCTCGGGAAAGAGCTTGTGATGTCGATCCCGGAAGGGGAAACCGTGCGCGGGCTTTTGCAGAAATTGGGGAACGGGAATACGGCATTTTTATCGAGAGTTCTGGGGAGTGACGGAAACCTGAGGCCAGCCATTAACATTCTGAAAAACGGCAGAAACATCCTCTCTCTCCATGGAATCGAAACCCGCCTGGCCGAGGGGGATATCATCTCCATTTTCCCACCAGTGGCGGGTGGTTGACGTCTTGATGATTGCGAAAGCATTCAATAACTTGCGAATGCTTGGTCCCAGAGGCAGTCCTCAGGCGCGAAATCTCCTCGAGGTCATCGTATAGTTGCAGAAAACCGGAGGCCTCCGGCTTGAGCTCGCCCTTAAGCGCGGCTGACCTTCGCGAAGTCTGCAGCCGCAAAAACAAATAGCACAGCCACCAATGAACAACGCTGCGCACAGATCAGGGGTGTTTCTTTGTGGCGGCCTCCATCTTCAGCTGGCCTTCGTAGACGAGCTTCAGGGTTTCCTTTGCCGTTGCCTGTGCTTTTAACAGTTCGCCCTGGTCAATCTCGGTATTCAGCTTTTCAACCTGTTGCTCCAACCGCTGGCAGCACTCCTCCAGACTCTTTCGCACCGGAACAGACAGGCGAGCGGCCGCCAGGTCGCTTCTCAGACCCGAGTGTCGGATATTGATGTCTTGCTGGGCTTGGGTCACCTCCTGCAGAATTGCCTCGCGTTTGTCCCTGGAGATTTGCCCTGCCTTAACAAAGCGGCTCTTCGCCGTGATGAGCAAGGGAGCGGCCTGACCGTACTTCTGCTGGGAAAGCAGCGCCTGTGCATCGTCCCAAGCTTTCTTTGCATCCTGCCAGTTACCGGCAGCGAATACTTCAGGCTGATGTTTAAGGGCCTCGTCCATCGCTGCCTGCGCCTGCTTGAGCTGTTCCTCGGGATAGGAGGCACAGCCAATGCAGATTAGCGCAAACAAAACACCAGACACGAAGAGACATCGTGGTACGTAAGTCATACCAGCCTCCGCGGTAAGTGTTGCAAAACCCTTGGCAGCAGTGCCGCCACCGGGCTTTGGTATCGAAACGATCGGTGGATTAACCGTGTATGGGGTGATTATAAGCCTATTTTGGTTTTTCGGAAACATTTCTGCGGCAATCCCAATGTCGATCGACTATGACCGCCGGTGGAACCTGAACCTTATACGCATCTCATTATGCGAAGCATCTTTCTTTCGCCCTTCCAGGGCTCTTACGCTTTTTCGCCTGGAACCCCGGGCTCGCAGACTCGCCCGGGGCTATTCTCCACCACGCCTCCGGCGCTAGATACTCCATGCAATCAGCCAATGTATGGAAACGGCAGCTTGAGCCCCGGAGGGGTGGAGAGATAATAGCCGGGGGCAAGCGCAGCGCAGCCCCCGGTTACTCGAGAAAGGTCCCAGAGCCCCGGAAGGGCGACAGACCGAGATGTGTATAAGGTTCAGGGTGGAACGCGGCTCGGGAGGACTTGGCGAACGCCAAAACAATAGCCACGAAATACACGAAATCGTGCCTGTGACAACCAAAGCATCCCCGGGTCTTCTGCTCCCCACAGGGGGTGCCTTCAGCCGGGGGGCGCGGTGAAGGGCATAATATCGAGTTGGGACTTCGGATGGTGCTGACATTCTGATCCTTCGGTATGCCCTGGTGCAGACATTTCGTGTATTTCGTGGTTCATTTAAGATGGGGGCCGCACGTTCTCTAGCGCTTAGCGAACCGCAGGTTGCGCACGCGCCCGGCGTAGACGCGGAATCCTTCGACCTGCCCCTTCGCGTTGCGCGTAAAGCGGACGGTGTTGCCGCTTCCCACGAAACCGTCCGGGAAGGTCGGCGCCAGAGTGATTCGCTGCACCGGCCGGGCCCGCACTTTCAAGGCGTCGCCCTCGACGTAGACCGTGTAGATAAGGCCGCCAAGTTCCTCGCAGACGTAATCGCCCGCGTAAGCGGCCAGCTGCTGCGGCGTCGGCGCAAAGGGCGGTTCACGCTCCCAGGTGCGGGGCTTCGACCTTCCGCCGTCGCTCTCAGTGATCCGCACCGCGCCATCCGGCGCGCCGCTGTCGATCGTGAAGGTGCGTTCCCCATTCGGCGCCGACAGGACGTTCGCGCCTGTGGGCACAACCGCTTGTCCCCCGAGCCGGACGGTCTTTCCATTGGCGTCGTACGTGACGCGGAGCACGGCGTCGGTCAGCTTCTCGCGGTAGACACCCGCGAGCTTGCTGAGCGTGTCAGCCGGCACATCCACGGCCTTCACGGCCGGAGGGTTCCTTAGTTTACCGGCCAGGAACAGGTCGGCCACCTGGTGCGCGTAGCCGCCCGGATTGGTCCCCGTCGTGTTGCAGAGCACCACGACCGACAACCGCTCCTCGGGCCACCGCGCCAGAAACGTCTGGTAGCCCGCGGTCGAACCGCCGTGGCTGACCTCGTGCACCCCTCGATAGTCGGTCACATTGAGCCCCAGGGCGTACTCGATGGTGAAGCCGTCGTTCGACTTGCCGCGCGTTTCCATCAGATCGACCATCGACCGGCCGCCCACCTTCGGATTGTCGAGATTGCTGTTCCAGATCAGGAAATCGCCCACCGTGGAAAGCAGGCCGCCGTTCCCGATGACGTTGGTGAACGACATGTTCGTGCGGAACTGGCCGTTTGCCAGCTGGCGGTAAGCGGTGGCACGGTTCTCGACGATCTCGGTGAAGTCGTCGCGCCACTGGGTGTGCGTCATGCCAAGAGGCTTGAAGAGGCGTTCCTGGCAAAAATCATCGAACTTCTTGCCCGATGCGCGCTCCACGACAACGCTAAGCAGCGTGAAGCCGCTGTTGTTGTAGAGGTACTCGTCGCCGGGCTTGAAGTTCAGTTCCTTGTATCCGCTGACCAGTTCGAGGATCTCGTCCACCGTGTGGACGGCTTGTGTGGGCGGCCGGCCCGCTAAGCTGAGCATCGGCCACTGGCTGCGGAGGCCGCTGGTGTGATTCAGGAAGTTGCGGATGAGGATCGGCGCACCGAAGTCGGGCAGCTCCGGCACGTATTTCCTGACCGGGTCGTCGAGAGACAGCTTCCCATCAAGTGCAAGCAGAACGATGGCAGCCGCCGTGAACTGCTTGGCCACAGACCCGGACTCGAAGATAGTGTCGGGACGGATGCGGACGCCGTATTCGAGATTCGCCATCCCATAGCCGCGCTGGTACACTACTTCTCCGCGATGGGCGACGCCGACCGCACAGCCGGGGGATCCGGGCCGGTCCCAACGCTCGAATATCTTGTCGATCGCCGCCGGGATCTGGGAAGCCGCCGCCGGCGTCAGCGCCGGCGTCGAAGGGGCCTGGGAGGCCGGCAAGCTTCCCCACATCCACGCCGCCAGCACCGCCAAGAGCAAACCACCGATAGTACGCCTCATGAGTACTCTCCTTCCCGTTGGGGCAGCGGACCCCCGGGCCTGGGGTTTGTCTGTCCGACCATTCGCCCTCATCCACGGCCGGCCGGGCGCCTGCGCGCCCCGCTTGCATTGTCCGGTCAACAAGGTTGAGAACGCATAATACACCGTCGCATGGTTTCTTTCATCCATGGGACTTCCTACAAGTAACAAAGCAAAATCGAGCTGAATTCCCGATGGCGCATTTGGCTATCAGCCAGAATCCGATCGGACTATAATGGCTCCAATCGTTACATTGCATTTCGATCAGGGGCGCTGAAAGGCAGGCCGGGAGGTGCCTCCCCATGATCGGCAAGACGCTCGGCCATTATCGGATCACAGAGAAGCTCGGCGAAGGCGGGATGGGCATAGTCTATAAAGCCCGTGACACCCATCTCGACCGCTTCGTCGCCATCAAGGTATTGCCGGCAGAGAAGGTCGCCGATCCGGACCGGAAGCGGCGCTTCGTACAGGAAGCCAAGGCGGCTTCAGCTCTGAACCACCCAAACATCGTCACCATTCACGACATCGACACGGCAGACGGGGTGGACTACATTGCTATGGAGTTTCTTGCGGGCAGGACCCTTGCGCAAACGATCCTGCCGGGAGGACTGCCGATCGGGACCGCTCTCGAGTGTTCCGTGCAGATCGCGGATGCGCTCGCGGCCGCACACGCCGCCGGTATCGTGCACCGGGACCTTAAACCCGCCAATGTGATGGTCGGGGAGGATGGGCGCATCAAGATCCTCGACTTCGGTCTGGCCAAACTCGCCCTGTCCCATGGCCCCGAGAGCACGCAGACAGTCACGGCCTCAGGCACCATCATGGGAACGGTGTCCTACATGTCTCCTGAGCAGGCCGAGGGCCGCCCGGTGGACGGCCGCAGCGATATTTTCAGCCTCGGTGCGATGCTGTACGAAATGGTGAGTGGCATGCGGGCCTTTGAGCGAGACTCAGGCATCTCGACGCTGGCAGCGATTCTGCACCGGGAACCACCTCCGCTGCGCAACGCGCCGCCGGACCTGGCGGCGATCATCAGCCGTTGCCTGCGCAAGAACCCCGGCGACCGGATTCAGCGCGCGGACGAGGTAAAACGGGCACTTCAGCAGGTTGGCCGTTCCGGCGCCGTTCCTGCCATTGCTGTTCTGCCGTTCACAAATATGAGTGCGGAGAAGGAAGACGAATACTTCAGCGACGGACTGACCGAGGAGGTCATCAACGCATTGACGAAGATCGCCGGCCTGCGCGTGATGGCTCGAACGTCCTCATTCGCCTTTCGCGGCAGGGAACGGGATATCCGCGAAATCGGGGCTCGGCTCGCGGTTGACAACATCCTCGAAGGCAGCGTGAGGAGGGCCGGCAACAGGATCCGTGTGACGGCGCAGCTCATCAACGTGAGTGATGCCTGCCACCTCTGGAGTGAGCGATACGAACGCGAGATCACGGATGTTTTCGCCATACAGGACGAGATCTCACAAGCCATCGCCGACAAGCTGCGGGTCGGGATCGGGCAAGAACGACAGACCGCAAGGCGGCCGACCGAGGACCTGGAGGCCTATAACCTGTATCTTCAGGGCCGGTATCACCTGTCCAGGTGGACGCCGGAAGGATTCGCCAGAGCTCGACCGTGCTTCGAGCAGGCGGTCGCGCGGGATCCAGGCTTCGCTCTCGCCTATGACGCGCTCTCCGAGTTTTACTGGTACCTCGGTTTCTTCGGATTCATTCCGCCGAAGGAAGCGTTCTCGACAGGCATCTGGGCGGCATTGCGCGCCGTGGAAATCGACGACACGCTGGCGGAGACCCATGCCCTGATCGGCATGTATCGCAAGGAACTCGACTACAACTGGCCGGAAGTCCGGAGGGAAATGAAGCGCGCGTTGGAACTCAACCCGTCGTCGCCCACCGTGCGGTTGCGCAATGCCCTGAGCGGCCTGATGCCGTTGGGACGGCTCAAAGAGTCGGTGGAGGAGCTGAAGATCGTCATCGAGTCGGACCCGCTATCGCTGTTCAATCGCTGGTGGCTTTCGATCATGTACCACCTCGCGCGCGACAACGACCGCGCGATGGAGCAGGCCCGTTTCATGATCGAGATCGACCCAGCATACTACATGGGGCACTGGGCGCACGGTATGATCTCCCTGGATGTGGGAATGCCGGGCGAAGCGCTCACCGAATTGCGCAAGGCGGCCGAACTCTCCGGCAACTTCCCCCTGATGCTCGGATGGCTTGGCATGGTGTTGGCGCGAGCAGGGCAACACGTGGAGGCGGAGACGCTACTAGACCGCCTATCCGAAATCTCGAAGGCTACGTACGTCCCCCCGAGCTGCTTCGCGTGGATTCACCTGGGGCTCGGCAACGTCGATGACGCCTTCACCTGGATGGATCGGGCAATTGACGCTCGGGATCCGATGATGATGCCGATCAAATCGTATCCGTTTATGGATCCGCTGCGACCCGACCCGCGCTTCCACGCGCTCCTGCGGAAAATGAACCTGGAGGATTAGCTGGGCTGTGGCACCCGGTTGAGGTAGAGCCGGGCTTCCCTTCTGAGGTTGCTGCGGGAACGGAAAAGGCGCTGAGACAGGTGAGGAATCCAGGGAAAAATGGAATCATGGGCCCGCATTTATAGCATAAGTTCCCATCCGTGATTCGGGCTAACTGCTTGTATTTACTGTCTTACAGGGTATTGGCGACACACAGGGGTAAGAATCCGATGCATAGACTGCTCCTTTCTGGATCTGTGAATGATAACGAACAGAAGACCGCAAAGGTTCAATCTGATATGTTGAGAGGTAGGCGGTTTGAAGATCCCCGCAAGGTCAGGTCCGCAAACCCTGGCGGCTGATAGATGATACGTTGACTATACCGGCGTGGCCTGCAATCCTCCAGGTTTTACTTGCCACGAGACCACGGCGCGTCGGTTCTATTGCTTGATCACCGTTCCGTCAAGCCGCCTGATAACGCCCCATCCGCCGTTCAAAACGCCGCGCGCACCGTCGGACCGGAAGGGGTACTTGGCGGCCAGCTTCTCGTCTACCTCGATCCCCCAACCCGGCGCATCATTCGCGTAAAGATAACCATCTTTAAAGGTTTCACAGTCTTTAAAAATTTCCGCTTCTACGCCTCGGATCACCCCGCCTTCCTGGACGCCGAAATTGGGGCTGGCCAGGTCGAGGTGCAGATTGCACATGTGCCCTATGGGCGAAACATCGCCCGGGCCATGCCACGCGGTTTTCACTACGAAGAGTTCAGCGAGCTGCGCGATTTTTCGGCAGGGAGTAAGTCCGCCTGCCTGCGAAATATGAATGCGGATATAGTCAATGAGCCGCTCGGAGATCAGTGGTATCCATTCGTGCGGGCTGTTGAACAATTCGCCCATAGCGAGCGGCGTGTTGCACTGCTGCCGGATCTGTCGGAAATAAGCGATGTCTTCAGGCGAGAGCGCGTCTTCAAGGAAGAAGAGCTTGATCGGCTCCACGTCTTTGGCAAACTGCACCGCCTGACGTGGCGACACGCGCTCGTGGATGTCATGCAATAGCTCGATTTCGTCGCCCAGCTGCTTGCGGCACTCCTCCAGCATTTTCAGCGCCCGCCGAATGTACGGGCCAGGTTCATAGACGGGGTCCTTGTGAAGAGCCTGCACTTTGGGCGCCGACGCCGGCCCGCTCCCGGCCCCGTAACCGGACATGCCGGGGACGCTGATCTGCAGGCGAATGTAGCGGTAGCCTTGCGCCATCGCTCTGCGCGCGCCGTCGGCGATTTGCGCGGCGTCGTCGCCGCCGATGCTCGTGTAGCTCGCCGCGGCTTCGCGGCACTTGCCTCCGAGCAGCTGGTACACGGGTATGCCGGCCTGACGCCCCTTGATGTCCCACAACGCCTGGTCCACGCCGCTGATCGCGTTGTTAAGCACCGGGCCGTTACGCCAATAGGAGGAGTTGTAGCACATCTGCCATGTGTCTTCGATGCGGTCGGCCGGCCTGCCGATCAGCAGTGGCCGCAGGTATTTTTCCACTGCGGGCACCACCAGGTCGGCCCGCTGAGTGAAGGTTGCGCATCCGTACCCGTATAATCCGTCCTGGTCGGTGGTAACCTTGACCACGATGAGTCGCACCCCGCCCGGTTGCGTGGTGATGACGGATATATCCTTGATCTTCGGTGAAGGCATCCCGCGAGTAGCCCGTTCAACCTTCTCCTGCGCCTTTGCCTCCGCGGCAGCCATGATTCCGGTCAGGCCTCCAGCCGCGGCCATTTCCAGCAGCTCTCGTCGTTTCATAGGAATCCTCTGGTATTTACGCGAAAATGTTTAACTCCAAGACTCGAAGATACAAAGACTCAAAGGTCAACTCCAGAGCCGGTCATTCGAACGTTCCTTGTCCCATTCGGAGGTCGGCTCGAAATAGCCAGGCTCCAGCAAGTGCTGCCTGATCACTTCATCGTTCAGCGAAGTGATGCCCAGGCCCGGGCCTTCGGGCACGGTGATGAAGCCCTTATTGACGATCGGCTTCTCGATGCCGTTGACCATGTCACCCCACCAGGACACGTCCACGGAATGGTTCTCCATAACGAGCAAGTTCTCCGTGGCCGCGGCGCAATGAACGGCGGCCATGCAGGCAATGGGGGTTCCGGCCATGTGCAGCACCATCGGCACGCCGAGTTCCCGGCACGCGTCTCCGATCTTCTTGGTTTCGAGAATTCCGCCCGCAGTCATCAGATCGGGCTGGAGCATGTCGACCGCGTGGGTTTTCGCCAGGTCCAGGAAGCCCTCTTTGAGGTAAATGTCTTCGCCGGTCAGGGTAGGCACGTCGATCGCATCGGTGATCTTCTTCCACAGTTCCGTGTTCTGCCAAGGGATCATGTCTTCGAGCCAGGCCATGTTGTACTTCTCCAGCGCCTTGCCCAGCTTGATGCAGGCGTTCACGCCGATGTGCCCGAAGTGGTCCGCGGCCAGCGGAATCTCCATCCCTATGATCTCGCGCACCTGCGCCACGTAGTTGGCCAGCACGTCGATTCCTTTCGGTGTGATGTCGATTCCGGTGAACATGTGTTCCGTCATGCTTACCTCGCCGTCAGTCTGGCCCAACGGGCGCGTGACGGTGCCGGGAATTCCCTGGAGCAGGTTGATGCCAAGATCCATCTTGAGGAACGTGAATCCCTGGTCCATGCGCTCTTTCAAGCGTCCGGCGAACGCTTTCGGGTCGCGCGAGCTGTCGGTGTCGGCATAGCAGCGAATCCGGCTGCGGAATTTGCCGCCCAGCATCTGGTAAACAGGGATGCCGTAGGCTTTCCCCGCCAGATCCCACAGCGCCACCTCGATTCCGGAGACGCCGCCGCCCTGGCGCGCGTGAAATCCGAACTGCTTGATCTTGCGGAAAATCCGGTCAATGTTGCATGGGTTCTCGCCGAGAAGACGGCTCTTCAGGACCAGGGCATAGGTCTTGCTGGCGCCATCACGCACCTCGCCGTATCCAGAGATGCCCTGGTTGGTGTCAATCCGAATGATCGGGCACGTCATCGGCGCCCGGGCAACCACGGCCACGCGGAGGTCGGTAATCCGCAAGTCCGAAGGTTTGGAAGCCGTCTTCGTGTTCTGGAGCGTGGCATCCAGGCTCCCGTCAGCCCAGGATGCGGTTGCCAATGCAGCGGCGGTCGTCTGCAGGACGGCGCGCCTGCCAATTGGTTTTCCTGCCGATTGCTTCATCATCAACGAACCCTCCTATGGCAACCACGAAACACACGAAAGCTGATTTGGTGTATTTCTTGTGTTTCGTGGTTCATTGCTTGTATCTACTTCTTCGTTGCGCGCCTCTGTCTGCGAATGGCGGCAAAATCGAACATCACCTGCTTGATGGGCGTGCCGACGACCTCGATGCGCTTCAGGTCGCGCGTGCCGATGCCCGCCTCTTCCGCCAGGCGCAGCGTGCTGTCGCAGGTCTCGAACGGAGGCGTGCCGCGATCGGCCATGGGATCGAAATTCATGATGGCCATGCAGACGGCGTCGGTAGTCACTGCATTTCTCCCGGCAACAATCACGCCGGGATTCACCACCGTTTGCGGTTCCCGGACCCAGGGCCCCTCACCACCCGTCATGGTCTTTATTCCCTCCACAATCGCAAGATCGATGGGACGGGCTGCGATGAGGTCCACGACGGCGCGCGGCACGCGATAGCCGCCCTCTCGCGGCGACTTCGGATCCTTCTCGGCCGGTGCTCTTTTGGCGGGCTGCTGGGCGCCGGAGTGAATCATCTGGCGCGACGATTTGGGATTCTCATCCGGCTCATCCTTGCCCGCGCCGGAACCATAAATGGAAGCCGGCGTGATGCCGAAATTGTTCTTCATGGAAAGCGTGATGCCTGCCGTGCTATGTTCCTTCATTTTCGCCAGGCTGACATAGACGTCGCAGTCCTCATAGGAATGGTTCACGTCGTAGGCGGGAAAAAGATAGCCGCCGAAAGGAGCCGCAAGCCGCGAATATTTTTTCCCATTGCCCAGGAAGTTGGTATTTTCAAACTCGACATTCGCCGCCGCGCTCAGGATATCTCGAGGCTCCCAGCCGGCCCGCACTATGTATTCCTCCATGGGCCCGGCCGTGGACATGGGGCTTTCCAGGACCCGAATCCGGCGGGCGCCGGCTTTCCCGATCAGGTGAACTGTCGCGGCAATTACCTGCGGATGCGTATAATGCGTGTCGCCCACGGGCTGAGCGTTCACACGAGTCTCGGGTCCGCCGGTGAGGTTGACCTTGATCGCAACGGTTTTCCCTTTGACGATGCGTCCCAGGCCGCCGATCTGGTCGAACATTCTATCCAGGGTCGAAAGCAGTTCTGCGGAGTTGTAGGTCGTGCATTTTGCGACCGCGACTGGAGCCGTGGGGGCCACAGCCGCCCGGATCCAAGGCATCCCGGCCAGGTAAGCGCCTGAGATGATCGACGTTGTCTGAATTATCCATTCTCTGCGAGTCTGAAGTTGCTGCATGAGGATCCTCCTTTGCGGAACTTCCTGCCTTAATCCGTGCAATTGGCCCTATGATTCCCGGACCGCCGACATGGCTGCCTGCAACATTGCCCGGGTATACGCCACGTTGAACACATCGCCGGCATACCCACCGCCGCCCGGATAACCGCGCAGGCCGCCCGATGCTTTCGCGACCTCCCGGTCGTAATCAAGCGCGCGCGGATGTTCAGGATAAATCGCCAGCGCGTACCTGTTCCGGACCAATTCTCTCATCACGGCAAACATGTCGACATCGCCTTCATCGATAAAAACCTCCTCGTACTTCTCACGCGGCACCTGCATGCGCACGTTCCGGAAATGCGCGTGGTTGATGCGGTCCCTGCTTGCGAAGTAGCGGCACACCGACACGGGGTCATTGCCGATCTCGCGCGTGACCCCGCAATCATAGGTGATCCCGTTTGCCGGGCTCTTGACGATATCAACCAGGCGCTTCCAGCCTTCGACGGTGCCCATGATCTGTTCCGATCCGCGGCTGAGCGGCGCCGGGGGATCGTTCGGATGCAGGGCCAGCCGGACCCCTGATTTCTCGGCGACGGGAATCACAGCTTTCAGGAAGTAGGTTATGTTGGCCCACATCTCCTCAAGTTTGTGCGCCCCTTCCTCGGGAAGCGGCGAGAGGCCTTTCATCTTCTCGTAATCAAAGGCGGTATACCCGGCTCCGGCCCTGCCGACCACTTCGTAATACCCTTCCATGGCACGGTGCGCATAGAAGTTGTATTCCACAACCGGCAAACCGGCCTTCCCCGCAGCGCTGATGGATTCCTTGACTTTCTCGATCTCGTCGTCCCGCCCCGGCCTCCCGTAGATTGTGTTGGGGAATCCGGAGATCATCATGTTGCAGACGGTCAAGCCGCCCTGTTTGAGCCGGTCCATGATATTTCGGATGGCCGATTCCTGCCAGGGAATGGCGGGTCCGCCCATGAGCACATAATCCACCCCGATCTGCTTGAGCCGGCGCATGTCGGCCTCACTGGACCGGCTGGAAATTCCCATGCAGATTTTCGGCATGTCGCGGCCGGCGCTGCGCATCCGCTGCGCCGGAGAGCTGCGGCCCACCGCTGCCACAGGGCCTGTCAGCGCGGTCGCGCCGATCGCCTTCATGACCTGGCGTCTGGACATACGGGAATGGCTCATTTCTGCACCCCCCTCTTCTTGCGGATTTCCTCGAGTCGTTTCTTGAGATATTCCTGGTATTCTTTCTTCAACTGCGGATCGCGCGGGCTGCCGTAAATCTCGCTGGACTCGTACTTGCCCTCGTTGAATTTCATCCGCGTCCACTCATCGTGGATCCGCGTTTCATCGGCACGGTCCAGCATGTTCTCGACGAGCTCGGGCGGCACGAAAAAGATCCCCTCGCGATCGCCCACCACGAGGTCGCCCGGCATCACGGTCGCGCCGCCGATCCTGACGGGGATGTTCCAGCCCGCCAGCGTGACGTTTCCGATGGCGCTGGGATCGGCCCGACGGAAATAGGCCGGCATGTCCATCGTTGAGATGCCCTCGAGATCGCGAATGGCGCCGTCCACCACCATCCCAGCACCCCTGGTGGCCTTCATGATGTAGTAGAAAAGGTTGTCGCCCACGAACGTCCCTTGTTCCTTTTTGCCGAATAGATCGACCACGACCACATCACCGGGCTGCAGCATGTCAATGACCGTCTGATTGTTCAGGTTATCGATGCCGCGGGCTTTCGCACGGGCCGCAGCCAGTCTGTCCAGGTCGGGGCGCGCGGGCATGAACTGGACCGTGAAGGCCCGGCCAACAAGTTTCTTCCCGGGCTGAAGGATCTGCCATCCATCCACGTATTGGTTGCGGTATCCCTGCGCCGCGATGGTCAGGATTTCCTCCATCGATAGTTCACGGGCCCTCTCGATCATCGCATCGGGGATCTTCGGCCTGCCATCAGGCAGACGATCGAACGGATTCTTTGCCGTGAACTCGATCAATTCTTCCCTGGTGAGCGCAAACACCTGCGCCCGGGCAGAAACCGGCGAGATCAGCGCCGCTAATGCCGCGCCCAGGGTGAGAGCGGTTATGCACCGCATGGACAACGTTCCACCAGTTCTCTTCATTTGCAGCTCCTGATGCGTTTCGGATAGACATGCAGGCCCCGCAAAAAGGCCCAATTTGGAATACACTGCTTCGACACAGAAATTTCATAAGATGATATTACAAATGCAGAGTTTTTTGATATGCGAAAAACGGGCGCATCCACCCGAAATCAAAATCGTATTTCGTGGTCCCAGTCTTGGCGTACGCTCTTTGTGGATACGTTATGTTTCGAATGCGATTGGGTAGTATGATGGGCCGGGAGGAATCGCCGATGAAAGCAAAGATGCTGCTCGCAGCCGTTGCCGCTGCAGCGTTAGTCGCCGTTGCCGGGTGGGTATCCTCGCAGGCGGCGGAGGACCCCATTATTGAGGGATTTCGTCAGGCCGAGGTCGCATCGGTCGCCGATGCGATCGAGCAGCTTTATGGGCAGAAAAGCTACATGCATCACGACATGCGGGCGCTGTTCAGGACAAAATTCGCCGGGCCCGCGGTCACGGTGCTCTTGAAGAAAGAAGAGCACAAGGAGGGTGCCGCCGCGATCCAGGGGATGATCGACGCCATCGACAACTCGCCCGCGGGTTCGGTCTACGTGATGGTGCTGGAAAACGGCCTGGACTATGGCGCCGTCGGCGGGCTGATGGCCACGACCATGAAGGTCCGCGGCTTCGCCGGCGCCATCGTGGATGCCTCCATCCGGGATCTGCCGCAGATCCAGCGCATTCAATTTCCCATCTACAGCCGGGGCGTGTCCCCAGGCACTACGGTCGGCCACTACCTCTGCGCCGGGATTAATGTCCCTGTCACGTGCGCCGGCGTCACGGTGAGGCCGAAGGACATCATTGCCGCGGACGAAGACGGAGTGGTCGTGGTGCCGTTTGATAAAGCGGCAGAGATCCTGAAGAAAGCCCAGGAGCTTGATAACACCGAGCACTCGATGTACCCGTTCATCGAGCGGCTCAAATCCTTGAAAGAGGCAATCGCGAAGTTCGGGCGCATTTGATGGAGCCAAGAGATTCACGAAAAACGCGAAAACGATTCCGCAGTACTTCGTTCTTCGTGTTTTTTGACACAATTTGCTGCTGATAAAATCGAAATCCTTTGTTCGTCTGGTTTTAGCTAGTTTCTGTCGCGAAACTCGTTCGGCCAGCAGGCGAGCCCCAGAGGGGCGGAAAGATAATAGCCCCGGGCGCGAGCCCGGGGTTGGGCCGGAAATCGACGCGGAGCCCTGGAGGGGCGACAGGAAATGGTTGCGGACAAAGATCTTTCGCCCCTGCCGGGGCTCATTAAATGCAACATTCTATCCGGGGGCTCGCGCCCCCGGCTATTATCTTTCCGCCCCTCCGGGGCAACGCCGGCACAATCTGCAACCGAGTTTCGCGACAGAAACTAGCTAAGAGCTAAAGGCCCGGCGCGGCAGCGATCATTTTACTATTCTATTGGTTGTGGCCGCCGGCCGCGCCGTGCATTTCGTGGCTATTGAATTCTGGATTCGAGGAAAGCCACACAAACGGGGGAAGGCACTTCGAGGATTTCGCCGGTCGGTGTCAGGCGTCCGGTCTGTGGGTCGATGCGGAAGAGTACCACGCTATTTGTGCCCTGGTTGGCGGCGAACAGGTAGGCTCCCGTGGGATCGATCGCGAAGTGGCGCGGAGTCCTGCCCTGCGTCGATACATGCTCCACAACGGTGATCGTGCCCTTGTGCCTGTCGATTGCAAACACGGCAATGCTGTCGTGGCCGCGATTTGAGGCATAGAGGAATCTGCCGTTGGGATGCGCGGCGATTTCGGCGCAGGTGCTGCTGCCTGCAAAATCCTTCGGCAAGGTCGGAGTGGTTTGCAGTTCGGTCAGGATTCCGCTTTTCGGGTCATAGGCAAAAACAGTCACCGTGGATCGCAGCTCGTTGACTACATAGGCAAGCCGCCCGTTAGGGTGAAAGGCCAGGTGGCGCGGCCCTGATCCCGGCTCGAGTTTCGCAGTTGCCGCGGCGCCGGGGGTGAGTGCGCTCTTCGCTTCATCCAAACGATAGACAAAGACTTTGTCCAGTCCGAGGTCCGGCACCAAAGCGAAACGGCCGTCGGGCGACAGGACAACCTCATGCGCGTGCGGTCCCTGCTGGCGTTGAGGATGGATGCTGCTCCCCGAATGTTCCACCAGGCCGGCTGCTTCGCCCAGTCTGCCGTCTTTCAATATGGGAAACGAGGCCACGCTGCCTGCTCCGTAATTGGCCACGAAAAGCGATCGTCCGCTCCTATCCACAGCCAAGTGGCAAGGAGAATCTCCCCGGGAGGACACCCTGTTAATGAGCTTCAACCGCGCGGTCTGCGGATCCAATTCATAGGCGCTGATACTGCCGGTTTTCCGGTCTGCAAAATTCGAAATCTCATTCACTGCATACAGTAAACGCCGGTTCGGATGAACCGTAAGAAACGACGGATTATCCGTTTCCGCCGCGAGGCCAAGAGAGGCGGACTTGCCGGTAGCAGGATCGAAACGGAACGCATAGATGCCTTTGCTTTGCTGCCTCGTGTAGGTGCCGACGTAGGCGATATATTCGCCTTTGCGGACGGACTGTCCCGCACTATAGGCAACAACCGATAAAAGCACCGATGCCGCAAAGATCGCTGAACTGAGCAGTCCGCTAATTTGTTTCATACAGGAGGCCCCCAATTTGATATAAGAAGGTATTCATTATAATCGGCGGCGCTTCCAAACCTGGAGGGAAAATGCCCTGGAGCCAAAGCTACAATCCCCTGCATTTCTGGCCGGCCTCGACGGCCATGGCGGCATTGCCGGTGTTGACGCTCTTTTTTGTGCTTCTGGCGCTCAAGAAGAAAGTGTGGATTGCGGCTCTTTCCGGATTGGTCATGGCTGCCGCACTCGCCGCGGTTGTGATTGGCATGCCCGTCCTGCTCATCGCCAATGCCGCGTTTCACGGGTTTGTTTTTGGTTTCTTTCAGATTGCCTGGATCATCATTGCTTCCATCTTCCTTTACAACATCGCACTCGAAACCGGGCAGTTTGAGGTCATGAAGGAGTCGATCGCCGGCCTCTCGCGGGACGTCCGGCTGCAGATGATCCTGATTGCATTCTGCTTCGGCGCATTCCTGGAAGGGACCGGAGGCGGCGGGGCTCCGGTCGCCATTGCCGGATCGTTCCTGATCGGTCTTGGATTCCCTCCCTTTCAGGCGGCTATCATCTGCCTGCTGGCAAACACTGCGCCGGTGGCCTGGGGCGGTGTGGGCAATCCCGTCCGCGTATTGGCCGGAGTGACTGGATTGCCGGAACATGCGTACAATGCCATGCTTGGGAGAATTCTGCCGCTGTTTTCCCTGATCCTGCCTCTGTGGCTGATGTGCTCCAGCTTCAGTTGGAAAAAGACGCGCGAGGTGATGCCGGCGCTGATCGTCAGCGGCGCATCTTTTGCGATCATGCAGTTCATCTGGGCCAATTTTGGAGAAACAGGACTCGTCGATATCGTGTCGGCAATATTCTCTCTTCTCGTCATGGTGGCGTTCCTCAGATACTGGCGTCCGAAGAATATCATCGCCAGCGACCCCGCGGAGGTTCAAGTCGCCGTCAGGCAGCATTCCGTGGGCGCGGTGCTCAAAGGGTGGTCCCCTTTCATCCTTGCTTCCCTGCTGATCTTTCTTTATGCGATGCCGTCGTTCAACAGGCATCTGAAATTCGGCGCCCTCACGTTTCCGATTCCGGGCTTGCACAACCAGGTCGTCCGCATTCCCCCGGCGGTACCGCAGCCAACTCCGGAAGAGGCCAGGATGAATCTGAATTTCCTGGCGTTGCCCGGAACCGCCATTTTCATTGCCGCGTTTATAACCTCTCCGTTTCTTGGCGTGTCGATGAGCAGAGCGGTGCGCATCCTCATCCAGACCTTCCGGCAGTTGTTCCCGTCACTGCTCGCGATCAGTTTCATGGTGGGCCTAGCCTACACTACACGGTATTCCGGAATGGACACGATTATCGGGCTCAGCCTGACGCGCACGGGATGGGTATTCCCTCTGTTCGGGACGCTGCTGGGATGGCTGGGGGTAGGGCTGACCGGGACCGATGCCGGATCGAATGCCTTGTTTGGAAACCTCCAGAAGGTCACTGCCGAACAGCTTGGGATCAGTCCCATTCTGATGGGGTCCGCCAACAGCGCGGGCGGCGTCATGGGCAAGATGATTTCGGCCCAAAGCCTGGTCGTGGCCACGGCCGCCACCCAGCAGACGGGCAAGGAAGCCGACATGTTCCGTTTTATATTCAAGCACAGCATAGCACTGGCGCTCCTGGTCGGTTTGCTGGTTATGTTCTATGCCTACGTCATTCCCTGGATTGTGCCGCTCCGATAAGAGCAGCGTGCGCGCGCTATCTTCTCACGCGGAGACGAGGGGACGCGGAGATTGGATCGGCTTTTCCCACGCTCTCCGCAAAAACCTACCTAGCCCCCGCTTGAGGCCAAGGCATCCCCCATTGAAAACATTAGCCAACGAAAACATTGCCGGCCCCATCATCCACGCATTGCGCGAACGCGGCCATGATGTTTTGTCTGTAAAGGAGGGCATGCGTGGGGCCTCGGATAAGGGAATCCTGGCATGCGAGCAGGATGATGGCAGGTTAGTCGTCACGCAAGACAAAGATTTTGGCGAGTTGGCTTTTCGCCGGGGACTTCCTGCACAGTGCGGAATCATTCTGCTGCGGACTACTGGCTCCAACCCTGAATCCACGAGGAAGCGGATTCTTGAGTTGCCAGAAGCTCGCAATGACCGGACCGGGCATTTCGCAGCTGTTACAGACCGCCAGATCAAGCTCCGCCTCCTGCCCGCGCCGCGGCAAGAGAAACAGCCGCTTAACAAAACGATCTTTGGTGAATGTCCATTCAGTGGCGTTTCTGAGGATCAAAATCCAGCAGGCTGGCCACTTTCGTCCGTTGAGGCCCACAAAACTAGTCTCTCTGACCATATTGACCACTCACGTATGAGCTGTCCCCGCCAAGCTGATAGTACCTCATAACCAGCCTTCCTTCCTCTAGCTAGTTTCTGTCGCGAAACTTCCTTTTAGGACCGAACCTACCGCAAACCAGACCAATCATGTGCGGGCGGGCTTCAGCCCGTGCCCGGTATACCTGAATGAGAGATCGGGGCTTCTGTCCACACATCGCCTAAAAAAAAAGGAATTACGCTCATGAAATCGACCGTTTCCTGGCTGCAAACCTCAATGCACGGGCTAAAGCCCTTAAGCGCTAAGATAAGTTCCAATACTTGGACCTCGACC